>JAIOII010000670.1 GCA_019912685.1 Kofleriaceae bacterium | reverse complement strand
CCGGAGTGTACCGCCGCGCCGCGACGAAGACTCGCAGTAGCCGACGCACCTCGCCACCCCGCGCGGGCGGCGGTACACTCCGGACATGCTCGGTCAGCTCGGCAACCTGCGAGTCCGTGCCCGCAGCGCGCGGCGCCTCGAGCTGGCGCTGACGCGCACGACGCACGTCGTCGGTTGGAGCGCGGCCCTCGCCGGGCTCGCCGCGGCGGTCGCCGTCGCCCGCGTCTCGGTGTGGGCGGCGCTGCTACCGGTCCTCCTCGGCCTGCTCGGCCTCGTCGTCGCCACGATGCGCCAGCACCTCATCTTCGATCGCGACGACGGCGTCCTGCGGATCGAGCACCGCCTCGCCGGGATCCCGTCGCACTCGGTGGTGCCGCTCTTCCACCTGAAGTCGGTGGTCGTGCGCTCGCGCCCGCGCGGCGACTTCATCGCCGTCGTCGAGCGCCGGGTCGGCGAGCCGATCGTGCTCGACACCGGCGCGTCACCGGGTCCGCTCTACGCCCTGGCCCAGGCGGTCGCAGATGTCGCACAGCTTCGACTCGTCTACGACGCGACCACCGCTGTCAATTGAGATAGCTTCTCGCTGATGCTCCGGTCCGTGCCCGTCGTCCAGCGAGTCGCTCGTTCCGTGCACGCCGTGGCGATCGCCACGATGCTCCTCGCAGGCGCCGGCGCGTGCGAGAGCAAGAGCTCCGGCGCGACGGGCGAGGCCGCCGGCCCGGCCGGCGAGGGCGTGAAGCTCGTCGGCGTCGACCTCGATCTGTGGACGTGCGATCTCATCGCGACGCCCGCGGTCATGTCGGAGACGCTCGGGATCCCGGCGCGCGGCGTCGACAGCACGCTCGGGTCGGCGCCGGGCACGCCCAAGCCGTGCAACTTCGTCGCCGAGGGCGCCGCGCCCGAGGCGTGGAGCTTCGACTTCGACTGCCGCGACAACGCGCTCGCCACCGCCGAGAAGCTCTTCACCGAGTACCTCGCGCGCAACCAGGCGCTGATCGAGCAGTGGGACGCCTCGACCGGCGGCAAGGTGCAGAAGAACGACGCCGGGCTCGAGCAGCACGCCGTCGCCGCGCCCGTCGAGGTGCCGGTCGGCAGGAAGGCGCTCGACCATCACGGCCAGGCGATCCTCTTCATCGACGACGACACGCCGTGCTACGCGCGCGTCGCCGGGCCCGACCCGGAGCGCCGCCTGCTCGTCGCCAAGCTCGTCGCGCAGAAGCTGACCCCGGAGACCGCGCCGATGCGGCCGCGGCCGGCGACCCCGCCCGGGAAGTAACCCGTGACGCCGTCGGTTGTCCCCGGGATCCGGAACGGACCCGGACGAGGATCATGAGGAGTCCTATGCGTATCGCCACCGGGATCGTCGCCTGCGCGCTCGCGGGCGCGCTCGCCTACCAGCCCACGTACGCGGCGCCGAGCGGCGCGCTCGCCATCGAGCACTACCGGCTCGCCAACGGGCTCGAGGTCGTGCTCCAGCCCGACCCGACGCTCTCGACCGCCGTGGTCCACGTCTGGTACCACGTCGGCAGCAAGGACGAGGTGCTCGGCAAGAGCGGCTTCGCGCATCTCTTCGAGCACCTGATGTTCGAGGGCTCGAAGCACGTGAAGGAAGGCGACTTCGATCGCCTGCTCGAGGCCGCGGGCGGCTGGAACAACGGCTCGACGAACAACGACCGCACCAACTACTACGAGCAGGTCCCGGTCTCGCACCTGCCGCTCGCGCTCTGGCTCGAGGCCGATCGCCTCGCCGGCCTCTGGGACGCGATGACGCCGGCGCTCCTCGCCAACCAGCGCGACGTCGTCAAGAACGAGCGGCGCCAGCAGATCGAGAACCGGCCGTACGGGACCGTCGAGCTCCTCATCCAGCAGGCGCTCTGGCCCGAGGGCCACGGCAACTGGAACCTGACGATCGGGACGATGGAGGACCTCGACGCGGCGAGCATGGCGGACGTCGAGGCGTTCTGGCGCACCTACTACCGGCCGTCGAACGCGACCCTGGTGGTGGTGGGCGGGTTCGACGTCGCGAAGACCAAGGCGCTCGTCGAGAAGCTCTTCGGGTGGATGCCGAAGCAGGACGTGCCGCGGCGACGCGCGCTGACCGCGCCGGTCGTGCCCCTGCCGCGGGCGTGGACGATCGAGACCACCGACAAGGTGCAGGTGCCCAAGGTCCTCCTCGCGATGCGCGCGCCCGAGGCGTACAGCCAGGCGAGCTACGATCTCGCGATCGCGTCGTACGTGCTCGGCTCGGGGAAGACGAGCCGGCTCTACAAGCGGCTCGTGTTCCAGGACCGCCTCGCGACCGAGGCGTACGCGTCGTTCAACGATCAGATGCTGGGCAGCGAGCTGACGATCGCCGCCGTCGCGCGGCCGGGCGTCACGGCGCAGCAGCTCCGCGACGTGCTCGTCGAGGAGGTGCGGCGCATGACGAGCGAGCCGCCGACCGCCGCGGACATCGAGCGCGCGCGGCGCGTGATCGAGGTCGGCCTCCTGAGCGGGCTCGAGAACCCGGCGAGCCGGGCCGGGCGCCTGGCGGAGTGGGCGGCGTACACCGGCGATCCCGACCACCTCGAGGAGACGCGCGCGGCGCTGGCGAAGGTGACGCCCGAGTCGTGCGCGAAGGCGATCGCGGCGTGGCTGTCGGTCGATCACGCGGTGACCGCGATCGTCCTGCCCGAGGGAGGTGGCAAGTGAAGGCCGCGTGGATGCTCGTCGGCGCGGCGGTGAGCGCGTGCTGCGGGCGGCCGGCGGTCGTGCAGGAACCGATCGCACAGCGACAGCCACAGCCGCCCGTTCCCCCTGAGCGAGGCGAGGCGCAAGCCGAGCCGAGTCGAAGGGCGCCGGCGGAATCGCCCGAGCCCTGGCCGGCCCTCGCCGTGCCGCCGGTCGTCGCGATGCCGTGGGACGCGGCCGGCGTCGCGTGGACGGCGACGCCCGAGGCCTGGCCCGAGGCGGCGTTCTCGCCGCCGAAGCCGGTGACGTTCACGCTCGCCGACGGCGTGAAGGTGTACCTCGTCGAGAACCACCGCCTGCCGCTGGTGAGCGTGCGCGTCCTGCACGGCGCCGCGGGCACGCGCGAGGACGGCGCGAAGGCGGGCCTGGCGGCGCTCACCGCCGACCTCCTCGACGAGGCGACCCCGACGCGCACCGCGCTCGAGCTGCCGCTCGAGCTCGAGCGCCTCGGCGCGCGCCTCGCCATGGGCGCGGGCGTCGACGGCGCGGTGCTCTCGCTCGACGCGCTGGCGGAGACGCTCGAGCCCGCGCTCGCGATCGCCGCCGACATGGTGATCCGGCCGCGCCTCGATCCGGCCGACTTCGAGCGCATCAAGGCCGAGCGCCTCGCCGACCTCGCGCTCCGGCCCGATCGGCCGCGCGCGATCGCCGCCGTCGTCTTCGAGCAGCTCGTGTTCGGCGCGCATCCGTACGCGAGCCCGGGCTCGGGCTGGAGCGACACGGTCGCGGCGCTCACGCTCGACGACGCCAGGCAGTTCTGGGCGACGCACTACGCGCCCAGGGCGACGTCGATCGTCGTCTCCGGCGCCGTGACGCGCGCGCAGCTCGAGCCGATCCTCGCGCGC
>JAIOII010000669.1 GCA_019912685.1 Kofleriaceae bacterium | reverse complement strand
CGAGCCGTCATCAATCAGTACAGATCACATCCAGCGATCCGTGTCGATCCGGAAAGCAATGGTTCGGACGCCTTGCGGCCAGCCTGACGCTCGAATTCCGCCGACTTAGCCCGCGGTATCGCACCGCAATCTAGCTACGCGAAGAACCATCCGGCGATCGCGAACATGCGGACCGACTGGCGCAACCCGCGTTTCGCCGAGCTGGTTACCTTCGGTTGGGTGGCCGGCTTCTCGGAAGCGGGAGGCGTGGGCTCTGTTGTCGGCCACCTCGAGACCAAGGGCGCCACCGCGATCGACGTCGAGCTCGTCCACGGTCACGCGCGCCACGCTGGCGCCATCGAGCACCTGTCGAATCCGCGCAAGCTGGAATGGACCAAGCGAGTGGTCGCCCTCTATCTCCGCGAGCGTGCGCTCGCAGAACCAATCGCGACTCCCGTCGCGTAACAGGAGTTCCCATGTCAAACGGATCAAGCGCGGCCCTCGCGTTGGGCCTCGGCGTCGCCGGAGGCGCCGCGATCTGGTACCTCACCCGTGACGCGAAGCGGCCGAGCGGCGAGACGCCGAAGGGCGAGGCGCCGAACAGCAACACGCCGGCCGCGAGCACGCCCGCGCTGGCCGCGCCGCCGAGCGCGCCCTCCGTGGGGCCGCCTCCTCCGCGTGTGTCCGGTCCGTGCTCTCTCAAGGTCGACAAGTCGGGCCTGATGGCCGATGGCGAGAGCGTTGACATCGCGACCGCGGTCGAGCGCTGCAAGGCGGCCGGCAAGGTCGAGTGGATCGTCTTGCCGGACGCGCCGAGCGCGATCGTGGTCGAGCTGGCGAACGCGCTGAGCGCCGCAAAGCTGCCCGTCACCATGAAGAAGTGAGGCACACCATGGCTCGCAACGATGACGACACGACCGCGCGCGACGCGGCGATCCTCGGGGGCGGTGCCCTGCTCACGTACTGGTTGCTCCGTGGGTTCGGTGGTGGCTCGGGCCTGGGAGGCGGGAGCCGCGGTCGCGCGGCGGCCGGCACGAGCGCGAGCGCGACGCCGACCGCGAGTGCCCCCGCGCGTCCGTTCTGCAACGTGTTCATTCGAGGCGAGCGTTACGAGCTGGACGGCGCGCCCGCGACCTTTGCGACGGCCGTCGAGGCGTGCCGGGCCGCCGGCGGTGTGTACGTACGTTCAACCGGCGACACGCGCCAAGGCACGCTCGATGATTTCCTGCGCGCGCTCCTCGAAGCGGGCGTGACGTGGTTCGGCGGCGGTCCCGGCCTCGACGAGAACGTCAACCGCGTGCGAGCGACGCTCGGCACGACGAAGGCGGGCTGACATGAGCGCCGACGATCTCGCGACATCCGGCAAGGTCGCACCGGGACCATGGGTGTTCCCCGTGCCGACGCTCGGCGACCGACGCGCCGAGGTCTCGGACGGGTGGGGCTCGCCGCGCCGCAACCCCGACGGCTCGCGGCGGTTGCACCTCGGCGTGGATGTCATGTTCCGCCGCCGCTCGCGGAACGATCTGATCGACGTCTTCAAGCCGGGGACACCGCACGGAACCGCGCACTACTTCATGCCGGACAACGTGCCGGCCCTCGCCGTCGCGGCGGGCGTCGTCGTCTTCGCGGACTGGACGGCGCGCGGCTTCACGGTCCGCATCCGACACGCGAACGGCTGGACGAGTCGCTACACGCACCTCGCACTCCTGGCCGTGCAGAAAGAGCAACGCGTGATCGCAGGCCAGCCGATTGGCTCGATCGGGTGGGACCCAACCGATCGCCGACGGCTGATGCATCTCCACTTCGAGCTGTGGCGTGGCTCGACGGGCCGCGCCGCGGTCAACCCCAAGCCGTACCTCGACGCGTGGCAGCACCGAGCGATCGAGTGGGCCTCGCCGCGCAACGCGAGCGCGTTTCGATCGCCAGGCAAGTCGGGCGAGCGTTACCCCGCGTGGCTACAAGCGCTCGGCGACAAGTCCGGCGCCTACGCGATCCGCGAGCGGAAGGGCGGCAAGACGATCACGCGCTACGTCGGCCATAGCTACACGGGCCGTCTGTACGACGCGCTCACTCGTCACATGCAGGTGTGGTTCAGACACAAGGACTTCCCGAAGGGCCAGCCCGGCAACGGCAACGATCCGGGCATCATGTACGACCGAGACCGCGTGGAGATCGCCGTCGCTGTCACAAAGCCAAACGCAGCCGCCGCCGAGAAGTCGCGGCTCATCCGCACACTGCGCCCCACCGACAACGTTCACGGCCAGCCGCGCGAGGAAGCGGCGTAGCCAAGGAGTCACCCATGGAGGAATTGATCGAGACGATCCGCGCGGCGGTCGCCAGTGACGCCACCGCCGAACAGAAGACGCGCGGCGCGGAGGCGTGCCGCGCGCTCGCAACCGCTCTCAACGCCGAGCCGGGCAAGCCGATCGCGGCCCCGAACGCGCCGATGCCGCATCCGTTCGCCGGCATGCCGCTCGGTCAGGTGCTCGATCTCGTGATCGCGAAGCTGAGCGCCGCGCTTCCGGCGGAGAACGGCAAGGCGACACCTCACCCGCCGTCACGTGGGGGCCTGCGGATCCAGTTCGTCCCCGCACCGACGCGCCCCCGACCGCTCGGCGCAAGTGGTCGCGCGCCGACCTTCAAGAGGAAGCCGTGAGCGGCGAATCGACCTTCGAGGACACGATCCGCGGCATCGTCCGCGACGTCGTTCGCGAGGAGGTTCGGGAGGCGCTTGCGGCGGTACGAACGCGTAACGCGCCGGACCGCGGCGCGATCGACGGATACATGTCCATCGCGAAGGCGGCCGCGTTCGCCGACGTTGCGCCTGGAACCCTGCGGCGCTGGATTCATGTCAGCGGTCACCTGAAACCGCGGGATTCTGGACCGGCCGCGGGTCAGGGCCGGGGAGGATCGTGTCGCGGACCCTCTGCTCGTAGTGCTCGATGGGGAGACCGAGATGGTGGTGCACGGTGGCGTCGCGGGTGGTGTCG
>JAIOII010000668.1 GCA_019912685.1 Kofleriaceae bacterium | reverse complement strand
CTTCGGCGAGATCCCGGTCGACGCCTACGCGCGCGCGTCCATCGAGCTGCGCGATCCGTCGAACGGGCTGGTCGCGTTCGGCCGCATCGTCGAGCCGATCACCGTCGAGCCGAGCGGCGCCACCGGATCGTCCGGGCCCGCGGCGCGCGACGGGGCCGGGCCGACCGCGAGCACGCGCGGCCGCCGGATCGGGATCGTGATGGTCGCGTCGCCGCTCGGCTCGACGGTGATCGGCTCGACGATGCGGCCGAACGCGACCAGCCCGTTCGACGGATCGCGCAGCTCGATGGACGCGCGCGCGTAGGCGTCGACCGGGATCTCGCCGAAGTCGATGCGGTCCTCGCGGATGGCGCCGGTCCGCAGGACCGTCTCGGCGGTCCCGTCGGGGACCAGGCGCAGCACCGCGGTCGCGGCCGGCTGCGGCCGCGCCGACTCGACGGCGGGGCGCACCAGCACGACGTGAACGGTGCCGTCCTCGCAGGCTCCCAGCCCTGCAAGCGTCGCGGCGGCGATGATCGCTCGGCGGCGCGGCACGATTCCAAGCTATCACCCAGGCTTACACGACCACAACCGGAAGCCCCACGGGGCCGCCGGGGTCTGGCACAATTGCGAGGTCTCGACGTGACGGCAGCCCTCCACAGCCAGGCAGCACGCCAGGCGACCGGCTCCTCGGGGGAGCCTTCGGTCGACGCGACCGGTCCGCGTCCGCTCGATCCCGGCCTGCCGTCCGTCTTCGGCCGCTACCTCCTCATCCAGCGCATCTCGCGCGGCGGCATGGGCGAGATCTTCCTCGCCAAGCACGGCCTCGCCGGGTTCGAGAAGCTGTGCGTGATCAAGAAGGTGCTGCCGAGCCTCGCCGCGGACGAGCAGTTCATCTCGCGCTTCATCGACGAGGCCGGGGTCGCGATCAAGCTCCAGCACGTGAACGTCGCCCAGGTCTTCGAGGTCGGCCGCGTCGGCGACGAGTACTTCCTCGCCCTCGAGTACGTCGAGGGCCGCGACCTCCGCCGCACCCTGACCCTGCTCCAGCGCGCCGGTCGGCGGATGCCCGTCGACCTCGCGCTCTTCATCGCGCGCGAGATGGCGCAGGGCCTCGCCTACGCCCACCGCCGCACCAGCGCCGACGGCGCCTCGCTCAACCTCGTCCACTGCGACATCTCCCCGCCCAACGTCGTCGTCTCCTTCGAGGGCGAGACCAAGATCATCGACTTCGGCATCGCCAAGAGCGCGCTGCGCGCGACCGCCACCGACCCGAAGATGGGCTTCGGCAAGTTCGGCTACATGGCGCCCGAGCAGCTCGTGCGCGGCGGCCAGGTCGATCACCGCACCGACATCTACGCGGTCGGCGTCGTCCTCTTCGAGCTGCTCACCGGGCAGCGCCTCTACGAGGTCGGCGACAACCCCGACTACCGCGCGCTCGCGCGCCAGGTGGTGAAGGGCGAGTTCCGGCGGCTGTCCGAGATCGACCCCGGCCTCGCGCACCTCGACGAGCTCGTCGTGCGCGCCCTGACCCCCAAGGCCGAGGATCGCTACCAGACCGCGGCCGAGCTGCGCGACGCGATCCAGCAGGCGCTCGTCTCGATCAACCCGACGATCTCGACCGATCAGCTCGGCGCCTTCATGCGCGACCTGTTCGCCACCGAGATGACGCAGCAGCGCGAGCTCCTCGATCGCGCCGCCGCCGCGCACCTCGCCGACTTCGAGGCGCAGCTCACGACGCAGTCGGTGGCGACCGTGTCGTTCGCGCTCGCCAACATGCCGCTCTACCAGCCGCCGACGCAGGCGATCCCGCGCCTGGGGCGCGTCGGGCGTCGCAGCGGGCAGCAGTCCGTCGTCGTCGCCGGCATGACCGGCGACACCGGGCCGCGCAAGAAGCGCTTCGTCCCGGTGCTCCTCGCCGCCGGGCTGGGCATGGTGACCGCGCTCGGCCTCGCGCT
>JAIOII010000667.1 GCA_019912685.1 Kofleriaceae bacterium | reverse complement strand
CGCTCGACGAGCGAGCGCGCGCCATCGCCGATCCAGGCGCGCACGACGGCGAGCGGGGGGCGCGCCAGCCCGGCGTCGGCGAGGGCGCCGCCGAGCGCGGCGGCGATGTCCTCGAGGCTGTCGACCAGCGTGCCGTCGAGGTCGAAGATGATCGCGCGGATCGAGGTCGCTCCCACGCCCTTCACCATACCCGGGAGTGGCCACAGGGATTAGAGTCCTCGCCGATGGAATACCGGAACCTCGGAGCGAGCGGCGTGAAGGTGTCTTCCCTGTGTCTCGGCACCATGACCTTCGGTGAGGCCGACGACAAGTCGTTCATGCACAAGGTGAGCTGCGACGAGCGCACCGCCTTCGCGATCATGGACCGCGCGCTCGACGCGGGCGTGAACTTCCTCGACACCGCCGACGTGTACGGTCAGGACGGGCTCTCGGAGCGCGTCGTCGGCCAGTGGTTCCTCGGCGGCGGCAAGCGCGAGAAGGTCGTGCTCGCCACGAAGTTCCGCTTCACGATGGGCGACGGTCCCAACCGCGCGGGCGCGTCGCGCTACCGCATCGTGCGCTGCGTCGAGGACAGCCTGCGGCGGCTCAAGACCGACCGCATCGACCTCTACCAGATCCACATGCAGGACGTGACCGTGCCCGAGGAGGAGACGCTGCGCGCGCTCGACGATCTCGTGCGCGCCGGCAAGGTCCTCTACGTCGGGTGCTCGAACTATGCGGCGTACCGGCTGGTCGACAGCCTGTGGCTCGCGAAGTCGACGAACCGCGAGCGCTTCGTGACGCTGCAGGCGCAGTACAGCCTCGTCGCGCGCGAGCTCGAGCGCGAGCACGTGCCGCTGTGCCGGCAGTGGGGCCTCGGGATCCTGCCGTGGTCCCCGCTCGCCGGCGGGTTCCTGTCGGGGAAGTACCGGCGGGATGCGCCCGCGCCGGCGGGGACGCGCCTCGACGTCTGGAAGGATCGCTGGGGGCGCTACGACACGCCGCGGAACTGGGACATCATCGACGCGGTCGTCGAGGTCGCCGAGGAGGTGCGCGCGACGCCGGCGCAGGTCGCGCTCGCGTGGCTCCTGCACAAGCCCGAGGTGACGAGCGTGATCTTCGGCGCGCGCACCGTGGCGCAGCTCGACGACAACGTGCCGGCGGCCGCGGTGAAGCTCTCGCCCCAGATGATGCAGCGGCTCGACGACGCGAGCGCGTACGAGCTCGGCTACCCGTACGACTTCATGAGCCGGATCCAGGGCTCCTGGTAGCGAGCGCGTCCTGCACCGCGCGCACGCGCTCGGCCTGGTCGCCGCGGCCGCGGATCGCCAGCGAGATCGCGATGCCGCGGAGCCGGGCGACCGCCAGCGCCGTCGCCTCGCCGCCGAGCCGCTCGCGGTTCGCCTCGATCGCGCCCACGGTACGGTCGAGGTCGTCCTCGGCGTCCCGCTCGACGTACGCCGCCGCCATGGCGGCGAGCGCGCGCACGGCGGCGACATCGGCGCCGGGCGGTGGATCGCGGCGGATGAGCTCGAACAGGAGCTGCGCCGTGGCCACGTCCGCGTCCTCGATCTCCCCACGCTGCGCGAGCTCCGCGATGCGCGCCGCCTGGGCGTCCACGTCCGCGCGCTCGCCCGCGCGCTGGGCGGTCAGCTCCGCCGCCAGCTCGACCAGCTCACCCGAAGGCGAGCGCGTCATGACGTACGCGATCGCCAGCGCCGCCGCGGCGGCGACGACGGCGGTGAGCACGAGCACCGTGATCATGGCGACCTGATAGCACGGACCTCGCGTCGGTTCGCGGACTTGCGGTGAACCCCTTGCGCGCTCCGCCGGGCGTGTTTATCGGCTTCTGTCGAACGGGAACGCATCACGCAAACCCGGAACAACAGGAGACCCGACATGCTCGATCTCATGCTCCGTGAGATGGGCGGCATGCCCGCCCTCTCCTCCCCGGACCAGGTGCTCGATCGCCTCGAGCGGACGCTCACCCCGATGTGGTCATGGACGCCGCGGCCGGCCGCGCGGTGGCCGGTGTTCGACGTCGCGCACACCGACGACGCGATCGTCATCACCGCGGACGTGCCCGGCCTCGGCGACGACGACGTGAACGTGCACGTCGCCGGCCGCCTGCTCACGATCGAGGGCAAGACCTCGCGCCGCGGCTACGAGGGCGCCTTCCAGCGCCAGTTCACCCTCGCCGAAGGGCTCGACCTCGACCACATCGAGGCGCAGCTCGAGCGCGGCGTCCTCACCGTGCTCGTGCCCAAGACGCCCAGGGCGAGGCCGCGGCAGATCAAGCTCGGCAGCGGCGTGGTCGACAAGGTGAAGGGGCTGCTCGGCCTCGAGGCCGGCCGTTCCGAGGACAAGACGAGCTGATCCCGGAGGCACGCGATGAAGCACGAGGTGGCCGTCGCCGGGCCGTGGCGTCCGGTCGCGTACATCGCCGTCGATGATCCCACGTGTCGCGCGGGCGCGACCGCCGCGCTGGAGCGCCTCGGCTGGACGGTGATCGAACGGCCGAGCGGGTTCCACATCCTCTCGGCCATCACCGACGTCGTCGAGCAGCAGGCTCTGGGCTCGCGCCCGGGGCTGATCATCGTCGACGAGATCTCGCGCGGGTGCTCGGGCGCCACGCTGGCGAGGGGCCTGTGCGAGCTCGGCTGCTCGATCCCGATCGTGCTCGTCCGCGATCCGTGGTCGCCGCTCGCGCACGCGTACGGGACGACGGTGCACGTCGTCGAGCGCGCGCAGGCGCCGACCGCGATCGCGGACCTCGTGCGGCCGTGGTCGCCGATCTCGTTCCTGCAACCGAACCCGTCGTCGCGGGCTCGCGCGACGGCCTGACACCAACAACGGAGGTTCCCATGCGACTCGAGGCACTGCTCATGACGGCGGGGCTCGCGGTGGCATCCGCGGGCACCGCGGCGGCCAGCCCGGCGGACACGTGCACGCCCAGGACGTGGATCGCCGAGACGATCTGCAAGCTGAGGCACGAGACGGCGCAGGCGCAGACGTCGGCGCGCGAGGTCGACGCATCGCCGATGGCGCGGACCGCGACGGCCGATGCCGCGCGGACGAGCGCGTTCTCGTTCTGGCGCGCCCTCGCGCGTCCGCACTCGGCGCTCGACTGGTTCCGCGATCAGCTCGGCAAGGACACGATGATCTCGTCGAGCGAGCGCCCGTCGACCAGCCCGGCGGCGACGGCGCCCAGCGACGCGACGAGGCGCAAGGACGGCGCGCCCGCGGGCACGCGCTCGCCGTAGACGTGGGCGGCGGCGAGGAGCGCCGGATCGATCGCGACGTCCTCCTCGAGGACGGTGACCAGCGTGCCGCCGCGGATCCACTCGCGGCGCACGCTCGTGCCGCCGGCGGCCACGACGATGTCGCACG
>JAIOII010000666.1 GCA_019912685.1 Kofleriaceae bacterium | reverse complement strand
GGGTGCTCGTCGAGCCACGCCTTCAGGCTCTCCTCGCTGATCTCCACCTCGAGGTCCTCGTCGGCGACATGGGCCTGGCATCCGAGGCGCGACTCTGGCCTGACATCGAAGGCCTTGTCCATGATGTCGTTCTCCTTGTCGGCGACCTCGTCCAGGGACTCGAGGCCGCGCTCGACGTAGACGTGGCAGGTCGAGCACGCGAGGTTGCCGCCGCAGGCGTGGCCGACGCGGGCGCCGCAGCCCTCGGCGGCGTCGAGGATCGTCGTGCCGGCCGGGACCTCGACGACGAGCGGCAAGGAGCCGGGACCATGCGGGTTGCGGAACGTGATCTTCACCATCGGAACCTCAGGTCACCTCGCGCTCGACCTCGTCGATCGACTTGCCCTTCATGGCGGACTCGATCGCGAGGTTCATGCGCCGCTCGGCGAACGGCTTGGACGCGCGGTCGAGCGCCTCGATCGCGTGGCGGATGGCGACGTGGTCGGTGCCCGCCGTCAGGCGCTCGAGCTCGACCATCGCCGCGCGCGTCGCGATCTCGACCTCGGGCTCGAGCAGCCGCGCGTCCTTCTCCATCGCCGCCCGGGTGGCGGCGAGGATGCGCTCGGCCTCGATGCGCTCGATGCGCAGGTTGCGCTCGGCGAGGTCGTCCTCGGCGTGATCGAACGACTCGAGGAGCATGCGCTCGACCTCCTCGTCGGTGAGGCCGTACGACGGCTTGACCTGGATGGTCGCGGCCACGCCGCTCACCTGCTCGTGCGCCGAGACGTGGAGGATGCCGTCGGCGTCGACCTGGAAGCTGATCTCGACGCGCGCCGCGCCCGCGACCAGCGGCGGCACGCCACGCAGCGTGAAGCGGGCGAGCGAGCGGCACGCGTCGGCGGTCTCGCGCTCGCCCTGCACCACGTGGAGGTCGAAGCCGGTCTGGTTGTCGGCGTACGTCGTGAACGTCTGGGTCGCGCCGCAGGGGATCGTCGAGTTGCGCGGGATCAGCTTCTCGACGACGCCGCCCATCGTCTCGAGGCCGAGCGACAGCGGCACGACGTCGATGAGCACCACGTCGGTGGTGCCGCCCGCCAGCACGTCCGCCTGCACGGCGGCGCCCAGCGCGACGACGTGGTCGGGATCGAGCTCGCAGAAGGGCTCGCGGCCGAACACCGAGCGCACGTGGTCGCGCACGACCGGCGAGCGCGTCGAGCCGCCGACCAGGACGACGCCGTCGAGGTCCTCGGCCGCGTAGCCGGCGTCCTTGAGCACGCGCCGGCACGCGCGGGCGCTGCGCTCGAGGAGCGGCGCGCTCACGCGCGCCAGCTGCTCGCGCGAGATCGTGCGCGTGATGGTGCGCCCGCCCAGCTCGAACGCGAGCTCGGTGGTCTCGACCTCGGTCATCCGCTCCTTGGCCGCGCGCGCCGCCGCGATCGCGCGCGCGACGTCCCTCCGTTCGCTCCCGCCCCGTTCGTCCCGAGCGAGGCCGAGCGCGACCGAGGACGGGTCGACGGACGCGTCCCCGTCCCCCAGGGCCCACCGCACGATCGCGCGATCGATGTCGTCGCCGCCGAGCGCCGAGTCGCCGCCGGTCGCGCGCACCTCGAAGACACCGTCGACCAGCGTGAGGATCGAGACGTCGAACGTGCCGCCGCCGAGGTCGTACACGGCGTACGTGCCGCGCGTGCCACGATCGAGGCCGTACGCGAGCGCGGCCGCCGTGGGCTCCGCGACCAGGCGCAGCACCTCGAGGCCGGCGAGCCGGCCGGCGTCGCGCGTCGCCTGGCGCTGCGCGTCGTCGAAGTACGCCGGCAC
>JAIOII010000066.1 GCA_019912685.1 Kofleriaceae bacterium | reverse complement strand
GGCAAGCAGGCAGGCGATGATCGCGGCAGTTCCCTCGCGCACGCCGGGAACGTGCCGCATCCCGGCCCGCCGCGCCAGCCCCGCACGCGCCGGCCCGCCGCACCAAACCCGCTTGTCAGCGCTCGACCGGCGCGATACATCGCCGGGATGCTCCGCACGCAGATCCTCGGCCTCGGCTCGTTCGTCCCCGAGCGCGTGGTCAAGAACGACGAGATCCGGTTCCTCAACGATCGCCACGTCGCGCAGGACGCCGCCGTCACCGAGACGGACGACGCGTGGATCCAGCAGCGCACCGGCATCAAGGAGCGGCGCTACGTCGCCGAGGGCACCTACACGAGCGACCTCGCCCTCGAGGCCTCGAAGCGCGCGCTCGCCGACGCGGGCGTCGCCGCCACCGACATCGACTGCATCATCTTCGCGACGCTGTCGCCCGACATCCACTTCCCGGGCTCGGGCGTCTACCTCCAGCGCAAGCTCGGCATCGCCGACAAGACGATGTGCCCGTGCTTCGACATCCGCCAGCAGTGCTCGGGCTTCGTCTACGGCCTGCAGATGGCGGACGCCTTCATCCGCACGAACACGTACAAGCGCATCCTCCTCGTCGGCGCCGAGGTCCACAGCCACTCGCTCGACTTCTCGACGCGCGGCCGCGACGTGATGGTGCTCTTCGGCGACGGCGCCGGCGCCGTCGTCCTCGGCCCGCAGGAGACCGACAACGCGCGCGACGGCGTCATCTACACGCGCGCCGCCGCCGACGGCACCGGCGCCGAGTACCTCTACCTCAAGGTCTTCGACATCTCGAAGGCGCCGTACCTCCAGTACGACCCCAAGGACCGCGAGGTCAACCAGATCATGTACCCGCACATGGACGGCAAGCGCGTCTACGTGCGCGCGGTGCGCGAGATGAACCTCGCCACGCAGCGGGCGCTCGCCGACACCGGTCTCACCTGGAACGACATCGACTGGTTCGTCCCGCACCAGGCCAACCTGCGCATCAACGAGCAGGTCGCGCAGCTCGCGCAGATCCCGCCGGAGAAGTGCCTCAACACGATCCAGTTCTACGGCAACACCACCGCCGCGACGGTGCCGCTCACGATCGACTACTGGCGCCAGCAGGGCAAGGTGAAGAAGGGCGACCTCGTCCTGTCGACGGTGTTCGGCTCCGGCTTCACGTGGGGCGCGGCGATCTTTCGCGTCTGATCATCCTCGTCGCATCCGGCGGGCGTGGTGGGCGACGACCGCGCCCGCGAGCGCCAGCGCCGTGACGACG
This sequence comes from Kofleriaceae bacterium, assembly GCA_019912685.1. Lineage (GTDB taxonomy): Bacteria > Myxococcota_A > Polyangia > Haliangiales > Haliangiaceae > UBA2376. The sequence goes on along the minus strand of JAIOII010000066.1, from coordinate 5,567 downwards.
CCCGCGCCGCGCACCGCCGCCGCGCGACTCACGTCGTCGGGATCCGCGACCAGCGAGATCCACGTGACGCCCGCCATCGCGATGACGAACGCCGCGAACCACGCGGTGTCGTCGTCGCGCGGCCCCGGCGTCCGGTGGAAGGCGCGCTTGCTGGCGAGGAGCAGCGCCACCATCGCGAGCGACAGCGCGAGGGCCGTCGTGTCGGGGCCGCCGACCCACGAGATCAGCGCCCGCGCCGCGAAGAGCCCCGTCGCCATCCACCACGACCGCGCGCGCCCGAGGTGTAGCCCGCGCGCGACGATGAGCGTCGCGAACCCGATCGTGAACACGACGGCGTGCGCCATGGAGCCGAGCGCCGCGAGCGGACCGGGCACGCGCAGGCTCGCCGCGACCATGAGCACCACGCCCGCCGCGAACGTGGTCACCGCCATCGCGGTCGCCGCCGTCTCGCGCGGCCACGACGCCTCGGGCACCGGCCCGCGCCGCAGGACCTCGTAGCCGACGAGCGCGACCGTGCCGACCGCGACCGGCACGAGCGACACGATCACGCGGCGGATGAGGAGCGCGGCCAGCACCTCGGCGTGCACCGCCGGCGGCACGAACTGCAGGACGACCGCCTCGAACACGCCGAGGCCGCCGGGCACCTGCGACAGCGAACCGAGCACGCTGCCGAGGAAACACGCCGCCGCGGTCTCGCCGAGGTCGAGCCCCGCCGACTCCGGCAAGAGCATCCAGACGAGCGCGGCGCTCACGACGAGGTCGACGAGCGGCAGGGCGATCTGCGCCAGCAGCGGCCCGCCGCGCACGACCGGCAAGACGAACGAGCGGATCCTGAGCGCGTGCTCGCGGCGCAGGCTCAGGAGCAGGTAGGCGATGACCAGCGCCGCCGCCGCGGCGCCGATGGCGCGCGGCGCCGGGATGACGACGTCGAGCGTCACGAGCGGCGGGATGTCGACGAGGAGGAACACCGCGGCGCCAGACGCGAGGAGCCCGACGTAGTACGTCGCCTCGTTGTAGAGCGAGAGCCGCGCGACGTCGTCGCGCTCGAGGCCCCACGACGAGTAGAGCCGCATGCGCAGCGCGAAGCCGGTGATCGTCGCCAGCCCGAGCGTCGACAGGGACCGGCTCACGAGCGACGCGAGCGCCACCCGCCCGCGCGCCAGCTCGCTGCGCCCCGCGAAGGCGACCGCGATCAGCTCGCGCACGACGTAGAAGCCGTGCTGGACGACGAGCAGGCCGCACGCCGCCAGCATCGCCGCCCACGGCGTGCGCTCGTACGCCGCGACGATCGCGTCGAGCTCGAACGTACCGAGCAACCGCCGCAGCCCGGCGATCATGATCGCGAACATCACGATGGTGATGACCGGCCGAACCAGCCGCCAGAGCCCCTGCCGAGGAGTGGGCGCGTTCACCCTGGCGCCGATGGTGACGCAAGTGGTGCGAAAAGACGAATGATCGTCGACGGATGTGAGGGGGGAGCGTGTCCCCCGTCGGCGCGACGCAAGTGGTGCGAAAAGACGAATGATCGTCGATGGGTGGGAGGGGGGAGCGTGTCCCCTCCGTTGCGTTTGGCAACGCGTGGGCGGCGGCGGAGCGGGCAAGGTGCGAGAAGGATTCAGCGCGCGAACGGCATCGAGGTTGCTCGGTGGGGCGTGATGCGTCGCGCCGCTGTTCTCGTCGTGGTGTTCGGGCTCGGGCTCGGGGCCGGGTGCAAGCCGCCGTCGCGGGATGATGCGTCGCCCGATGGCGGCGGCGACCCCGACGGCGGGGGTGACCCCGACGGCGGAGGGGATGTCACGGGCGAGCGCTTCTGCGGCGCGCGCTTCACGTACCGGCCGACCGGCTCGTTCGAGTCGGTGGCCGTCGCCGGCGCCTGGAGCTGGGCGACGCCCACGCCGCTCGCCGACGCCGACGGCGACGGCGTCTACACCGCGGACGTCGAGCTCGCGGCCGGCGTGTGGCCCTACAAGCTCGTCGTCACGCGGCCCGGTGGCGCGACCGACTGGCTGCTCGACCCGGAGAACCCGTACCGCGCGTACGACAGCGGCGTCGAGAACTCGGGCGCGCGCGTCGGCGACTGCACGATCCCGCTCGTCGAGGTCGCGGCACACACGACCACCGCGTCGGGCGCCGAGACCCGCTTCCGCGTCACGCGCGCCGCCGGCGGCGCCGAGATCGCGAGCGCGCGCGCCCGCGTCGTCTTCGAGGGCGCCGACCTGCCCGGAGTGCCGGCGCCGACCGTCGCCGGCACCGACCTCACGATCGCGCTCACCGGCCTCGCCGCCGGCAAGTACACGCTCGTCGTCGAGGCGACCGACACCGCCGGCAAGACGTCGCTCCCCGTGCGCGTCCCGTTCTGGATCGAGGCCGAGCCCTTCGACTGGCGCGACGCCGTCATCTACATGGTGATGACCGACCGCTTCCGTGACGGCGATCCGGCGAACAACCCGGCGCCCTCCGCGAACGCCGAGGCGACCGCCGACTTCCACGGCGGCGATCTGCGCGGCGTCACCCAGGCGATCGAGGACGGCACCTTCGACGCGCTCGGCGTGCGCGCGCTCTGGCTCTCGCCGTTCGTCGAGAACACGACCGACGTCGAGCAGGACCACGGCCGCGGCGTCACCGCCTACCACGGCTACTGGCCGACGCGCGCCCGCGCCGTCGACCCGCGTCTCGGCACCGCCGCCGACCTCGACGCGCTCGTGACCGCGGCCCACCGCCGCGGCATCCGCGTGCTCATGGACTACGTCGTCAACCACGTCCACGCCGATCACGAGTACCTCGCGAGCAACCCGTCGTGGTTCCGCGTCGGCTGCACCTGCGGCGAGGAGGGCTGCGGCTGGACCGACCATCGCCTCGACTGCTCGTTCAAGCCGTACATGCCCGACGTCGACTGGACCAACCGCGAGGCCGGCGAGCAGATGATCGCCGACGCGCTCTGGTGGCTCGAGCGCTTCGACCTCGACGGCCTGCGCGTCGACGCGGTCAAGCACGTCGAGGACCTGGCCGTCATCAACCTCGCGACGCGCATCAACGAGGACTTCGAGCGCGGCGGCACCGAGTACTTCCTCCTCGGGGAGACCGCGATGGGCTGGGCCGGCGACGACGTCGCCGCCAACCTGCCCGAGTACGAGACGATCTCGCGCTACGTCGGGGAGAACGCGCTCTCGGGGCAGTTCGACTTCGTGCTCTACCACGCGACCGCGTACCGCGTGTGGGCCGACGACGCGCGCGGCATGCTGCACCTCGACTACTGGACGCGGCAGAGCCTCGCCCACTACCCCGTCGACGCCGTGATGACGCCGTTCGTCGGCAGCCACGACAGCGAGCGCATCACGTCGCTCGCCGACCTCGGCTCCGGGTCCGCGACCGTGCACCACAAGTGGCCCGATCAGGGCCTGCCGCCGGCCCCGACGACCGACGAGCCGTACGAGCGCGCGACGATCGCGCTCACGTGGATGCTCACCGTGCCCGGCGCGCCGCTCCTCTACTACGGCGACGAGTACGGCGAGCACGGCGGCGCCGACCCCGACAACCGCCACATGTGGCGGCCACCGGCGCAGCGCTCCACGAGCCAGAGCGCGATGGCCGCGAAGATCGCGCGCGCCGGCACCGTCCGCCGCGAGCTCGCGCCGCTGCGCCGCGGCCGCTACGTGCCGCTCACCGTCACCGAGGACGTCCTCACCTTCGCGCGCGTGCACGGCAACCAGGCGGCGATCGTCGCGATCAACCGGGCCGCCGCCGCGCGCACCGTCGAGGTCGATCTCGCGCAGGTCACGGGCGTCACCTTCGGCGCCGCGCTCACCGACCGCCTCGACGCCGGCGGGCGCACGGTCACCGTCGACAATGGCCGCGTCTCCCTCGACCTCGCGGCGCGCAGCGCGATGATCCTGGCGCCGTAGCGCGCGCTCAGCGGGCGAGGCGACGCCGCAGCTTGCCGACGAACTGGTCGAGCTCCTCGATCTTCAGCGCGGCGCACGCAAGCCCGTAGACGGCCGCGCCGACGGCCACCGGCACGAGCGCGTCGAGGCAGCGCGCCAGGAACGAGCGGTGGCCGAGCTGCCCGTCGAGCAGCTCGGCCACGCCCCAGGTCGCCGCGCCCATCACCGCCGCGGCCAGCCCGACGCGGAGGAGGTAGACGAGGAGCGCGCCGTGCGGGATCGGCGCGATGCGGCGGTGGAAGGCGACGTAGAGGATCGCGCAGTTGACCAGCGCCGAGAGCGCCGTACCGAGCGCCAGCACCTCGTAACCGTAGATCGGGTGCAGCCAGAGGTTGAGGCCGACGTTGGCGGCGACCGCGGTGACCGACGCGTACACCGCGATGCGGGTCAGGCGCACCGCGTAGAACGCGGGCGCCAGCACCTTCACGGCCGCGTACGCGACGAGCCCGACCGAGTACAGGTCGAGGGCGGCGGTCGTCGAGGCGGTGTCCCACCACTCGAACTTCCCGCGCTCGTAGATGAGGCGAATGATCGGCTCGCCGAGGACGACGAGCCCGACCGTCGCCGGCACGCACAGGAACGCGACGAGGCGCAGCCCCTCGACGAGGTGGCGCCCGAGCGCGGGCCGGTCCTCGACGGCCGCGGCGTCGGCGAAGCGCGTCGTCGACACGGTCGCGATCGCCACGCCGAACACGCCGATCGGCAGCTGCAGGAAGCGGAAGGCGTAGTTGAGCCACGCGACCGCGCCCTGCTCGTCGGACGCGAACGACGTGTTGACGAAGACGTTCACCTGCACGGCCGCGACGCTGACGATCGCCGGCGCCATGACGACCGCGACCTGGCGCACCGACGGATCGCGCAGCGCGAGATCGAGCCGCAGCGCCGGCCGCCAGCCCGCGCGCCACAGCGACGGCAGCTGGATGCCGAGCTGCGCGAGCCCGGCGAGGAGCGTCCCCACCGACCAGCCGATCGCGACGTGGTAGGGCTCGAGCCCGGCGAGCGCGAGCCCGATCGCGATCACGATCGACACCACGTTGAACATCGCCGGCGCGAGCGCGGGCGGCCCGTAGCGCTCCTGCGAGTTCAGCATCCCCATCGCGACCGCGGCGAGGGTCACGAGCAGGAGGAACGGCATCATGATCCGCGTCAGCTCGACCGCGAGCGCGAACTTGCCCGGCACCTCGTCGAACGCGCCGGCCATGAGCAGGAGGATCTCGGGGGCGAAGAACACGCCGAACCCGACGAGCACGCCGACCAGCACGAGGAGGTTTCCGGCGACGGTGTTGCCGAGCCGGTACGCGCCCTCCGGGCCGTGCGTGCGCAGCTCCTTCTTGAACGCCGGCACGAAGGCCTGCGAGAGCGCGCCCTCGGCGAACAGATCGCGCAGCAGGTTGGGGATGCGGAACGCGGCGATGAACGCGTCGGCCATCGCCGTCGCGCCGAGGAGCGCCGCGAACATCTGCTCGCGCACCAGGCCGAGCACGCGCGACAGCATCGTCGCGAGCGAGATGAGCCCCGCCGTTCTCCCGAGTCCCTTAGCCGCCATGGAGACTGCTCACGGCGAATCCTCCGCGAGGCGCGCGCGCACGTCGGCGGCGACGCGGGCGACGGCGGCGCCGACGTGCG
>JAIOII010000665.1 GCA_019912685.1 Kofleriaceae bacterium | reverse complement strand
AGGGTGGAGGTCGCGTCGGTCACGCTCCCTGCGCGACGCGTCGCGACCCGGTGCCCCCCGCGCCGCCGCCCCCTCGGGCGGAGCGCGCCAGGGGAGGAGAAGATGATGGAGCGTAGGCGAACATGGCGGAGCATGCGGCAGGTGCGGGGGCGGACGATGGCGGAGCCGCGCGCCAGGCCGCGCGATGCTTGCGATGGCGGAGCTTGCGCAGCGACGGCCGAGGGGCGATTGCGGCGCGTGCGGCGCGTGCGGCGCGTGCTCGTTCCATCGCGATGCGACTGTCCGGATCTCGGACAGGCGGAGTGAGAAAAAGCGCCGTGTCTGACGTCGAGAGAACGAATGCGCTTGACAGGGTTCGGAGCGCGCGCGAGCGCGTCGTCGAGAGTCGCGAGAAGATCGCTCGCTGGTGCACGCAGGCTGGCGCTGGTTGCACGCAAGGGCTCGTCGGGTCGATTCGCGATTCCGGACGCGTTTGCGTGCGGCTGAGGGCGTTCTGAGAGCCGAAAAATCGCGTGATAGAGGGAGATATGCGCGCGTTCACGTTCGACGGGGTTTCGGATGCGGGGTTGATCGAGAGGCTCGCGGCGCTGGTCGCGAGCGAGCGCGAGACCACCGCGGCATTGCTCGCGCACCTCGCCGAGGTGGACGAGCGCAAGCTGTATCTGGGGGCGGCCTGCGCGTCGATGCACGCGTACTGCACGGACGTGCTGCACTTCTCCGAGGAGGTCGCGTTCAAGCGGATCCGCGCCGCGCGGATCGCGCGCCGGTTCCCCGCGATCTTCGAGGCGATCGCCGACGGGCGCTTGCACGTGACCGGCGTGGTCATGCTGGCGCCTCACCTCAGGGAGGACAACGTCGAGGGGCTGATCCGGGAGGCAACCCACCACAGCAAGGCCCGGATCGAAGAGATCATCGCCGGGCTCGCGCCGCGCCCGGACCTCCCGGCGCAGCTCACGCGGATTCCCGTGAACGGGCAGGCGAACGAGCCGCTCCGGGTGGATCCGGATCCAGTGACCGCGCAGGGGGATCCAGTTCCGGACCGCGTGCAGGCACGGGCGCCGGACCGGTACGGATTGCAGGTCACGATCCGCGAGACGACGCGCGACAAGCTTCTGCGCGCGCAGGCGCTCTTGCGGCACAGGAATCCGAGCGGCGATCTCGACGAGGTCCTCGACCGGGCGCTCGATGCGCTGCTGGCGGAGCTCGAGAAGGAGAAGTTCGGCAAGACGTCACGGCCGCGGGCGGCGAAGGCGCGAGCGGCGGACGCCGATCCGAGGTACGTGCCGAACGAGGTCAAGCGGGTGGTGACGGAGCGGGACGGAATGCGGTGCGCGTTCGTCAGCGACGAGGGCGTGCGGTGCAACGCGCGGGGCTTCCTCGAGCTCGATCACCGGACGATGGTGTGCCGCGGCGGGACGCCGACGGCCGAAGGGCTGAGGTGGCTCTGCGGCCCCCATAACCGGTACGAGGCCGAGCGCCTGCTCGGGAAGGACTTCGTGCGCGAGAAGCGGGCACGCGCGCGGCGCGAGCGCGCGGCCGGGCGGGGACGCGTGAATGTCGTGCAGGCGCCGCCGAACGACGCCGCCGGGTCGGCGCGTGGAGACGCGGTCGAGACCCTCGCGATGGATGCCCATCCGGGGGCCGTCGTGCACGCCGACGTCGTCGTGGACGCCAACATCGTCGCGGAAGCGGCAGCGGAACCGGGTCAGCTCCAGGAAGCGGCAGGGGCAGCGGAAGCGGACTGCACGGGCGCGGCGCACGATGCGAGTGCCAGCAACCCGATGGACGGTGGTGCGCTCGCCGAGAGCGCCGGCCTGGGGGCACAGGAGGTGGAGCGCGACGTCACGCTCGCGATGCGCGGCATGGGCTTCGGCGCGAGCGAGACCCGACGCGCCATGGCGGATAGCGCGAGGATCGAGGCGACCACGTTCGAGGCCAGGTTGCGGGCAGCGCTTGCGGCGTGGCGGGCGTCCCGGAGCTCGCGGTGCTCGGAGGGGCCGTTCGACGAAGCGGGAGGTCAGCTCGCCATGCTGCTCGCCGGCAAGGCTGCGCCGGCAGCGGCGTTCGACAGCCGTTGATTCGAGAGAGGTCAGGCGCCGTCGAGTCAGGCGCGGCTGCGGAGGCCGCGGGCGAAGGCGGCGGCCTCGGAGGTGGTGCGCAGCCGGTAGCCGGAGACGTCGAGGGCGGCGCCGTCGACGAGCCAGGTGAGCGCGGGCTTGTGCGCGATGACCGCGGCGCGGAGGACGGCGGCGTCGAGGGCAGCGCCGAGATCGATGACCCGGAAGCCCTCGCCGGCGAGGGCGGCGGCAAGGGCGGCGGAGCGGAGCGCGCCGGTGGAAGCGGACCCGCGGGCGCCGCCG
>JAIOII010000664.1 GCA_019912685.1 Kofleriaceae bacterium | reverse complement strand
CATGAAGCTGCCGGACGGGATGGAGATGGTGATGCCGGGCGACAACATCAAGGTCGAGATCGACCTGATCTCGGCGATCGCCTGCGAGGAAGGCCTCCGCTTCGCGATCCGCGAGGGCGGCAAGACCGTCGGCGCCGGGGTGGTGACGAAGATTCTCGGGTGAGCCGAAGGGCCCACTACGCAAGGAAGGCCTCAGGCATCAGGCCTCAGGAAGAAGGCCTCAGACCTCAGGCTCGACACCGACAGCACGAACACGAAACCGACGACGACCAAGCCCGGAATAACGCACCAACGACCACCCGATCCCGACCCCTGAGGCCCGAGGCCCTCTTCCTGAGGCCTGACGCCTGAGGCCTTTCTTCCAGATTTCAAACACTTACTCGCCAATCGCAGTTCTTCACGGAACTCTAACTAAGCCCTTCCATTGAAGAACGTTTTGAGTAGACTGCGCGACTCCTCAGAGGACCCAGGAAAGAGCCCATGACCACCCCGCGGATCCGTATCCGGCTCAAGGCCTACGACCACAAGCTCCTCGATCAATCGGCTGGCGAGATCGTCGAGACCGCCAAGCGCACGGGCGCCAAGGTCGCGGGCCCGATCCCGCTGCCGACCAAGATCAACAAGTACTGCGTCCTCCGCTCGCCGCACACCGACAAGAAGTCGCGCGAGCAGTTCGAGATTCGCACCCACAAGCGCCTGCTCGACATCCTCGAGCCGACGCAGCAGACCCTCGACGCGTTGATGAAGCTCGACCTCTCGGCCGGCGTCGACGTCGAGATCAAGACCTGAGACCCGCCATGAAAGTCGATCTCAAGAACACTGCCGGGAAGAACGTTGGACAGATCGATCTGTCCGACGAGGTCTTCGGCGCCGAAGTGCACGAGCACCTCCTCTGGGAGGTCGTGAAGTGGCAGCTCGCCAAGCGTCGCGCCGGCACCGCGTCGACCAAGCGCATGGGTGAGGTCCGCGGCTCGAGCATCAAGCCGTGGAAGCAGAAGGGCACCGGCCGCGCCCGCCAGGGTAGCCGCAAGGCCCCGCACTGGGTCGGCGGCGGCTCGGTCTTCGGCCCCAAGCCGCGCAGCTACGCGTACGACCTGCCCAAGAAGCAGAAGAAGCTCGCGCTCCGCTCGGCGCTCTCGCTCCGCGCCGGCGAGCAGAAGCTCATCGTGCTCGACAAGTTCGACTCCGATGGCAAGACCAAGGCGGTCGCCTCGGCGCTCGCCGCGCTCGGCGTCGCCCAGCCGTCGTCGAAGGTCCTCATCGTCGATGCCAAGGACAACCAGCTGCTCGCCCGCGGCGCTCGCAACCTGCGCGCGTCGAAGTGGCTCGCCGCCGAGGGCATCAACGTCTACGACATCCTCCGCCACGAGACCCTGGTGCTGACCCAGGCCGCGGCCAAGCAGGTGGAAGCCGCTCTCGGCGGCGACGCCGGCACCAGTGGAGCCGAGTGACATGCGCGCACCGCAATCCGTCATCAAGCGCCCGCTCCTGACCGAGAAGACGGCGCGCCTCCGCGAGACCGGCGGCAGCGACGCTCGCCCGGTCGAGGGCGAGGACTACGCCCAGCAGGTCGTCTTCGAGGTGGCCAAGGACGCCAACAAGGTCGAGATCCGGCACGCGGTCGAGACCCTGTTCAAGGTCAACGTCACCCACGTCCGCACGCTCGTCGCGCGCGGCAAGGAAAAGCGCGTCGGCCGCTTCAGCGGCCGCCGCCCGGCCTGGAAGAAGGCCGTCGTGACGCTCAAGGCTGGCGACTCGATCGCCTTCTTCGAGGGAGTCTGACCGTGGCGATCACCAAGTACAAGCCGACCTCGCCGGGCCGCCGGGGCATGTCCTCGCAGGACTTCGGCCAGATCACGAAGAAGAAGCCCGAGAAGTCGCTGCTCGAGCACAAGCCCGAGACCGGCGGCCGCAACAACCACGGCCGCATCACCTCGCGCTTCCGCGGCGGCGGCCACAAGCAGCGCTACCGCAAGGTCGACTTCAAGCGCACCAAGACCGGCGTGCCGGCCAAGGTGGTGGGCATCGAGTACGATCCCAACCGCTCGGCGCGCATCGCGCTCATCCAGTACCTCGACGGCGAGCTCGCGTACATCATCGCGCCGCAGAAGCTCGGCGTCGGCGACCAGGTGATCAGCGCCAACTCGGCCGACATCAAGCCCGGGAACTCGCTGCCCCTCCGCCACATGCCGGTCGGCACCGAGGTCCACTGCGTGGAGCTCAAGGTCGGCGGCGGCGCCCAGCTCGGCCGCTCGGCCGGCGCCCGCGTCGTCCTCATGGCGAAGGAAGGCGACCGCGCCACCCTGCGTCTCCCGTCGGGCGAGATGCGCTACGTGCACATCGACTGCCGCGCGACGGTCGGCGTCATCGCCAACAGCGAGCACGCGAACATCGAGTGGGGCAAGGCCGGCCGCAAGCGCTGGCTCGGCAAGCGCCCGCACAACCGCGGCGTCTCGATGAACCCGGTCGATCACCCGATGGGCGGCGGCGAGGGCCGCAGCTCCGGTGGCCGTCACCCGTGCACGCCGTGGGGACAGCCGACCAAGGGCTACAAGACTCGTCACAACAAGCGCACGGACAAGAACATCGTCCGTCGCCGGACCAAGTAGGCGGAGCTAGACCATGCCGCGTTCAGTCAAGAAGGGCCCGTACGTCGAGGCGTTCCTCCACAAGAAGATCGCCGCCGCGCTCAAGGAGTCGAACCCCAACAAGCGCGTGATCAAGACCTGGTCGCGTCGCTCGACGATCACGCCCGAGATGGTCAGCCTCACGTTCGCGGTCCACAACGGCCGCAAGTTCATCCCGGTGTTCATCTCCGAGCACATGGTCGGGCACAAGCTCGGCGAGTTCGCGCCGACCCGGACCTATACGGGTCACGGCGGCGACAAGAAGGTCCGCTGAGGTACGTCATGGAAGCCAGAGCTCTCGTTCGTGGCATCTCGATGTCCCCGCGCAAGATGCGCGTGGTCGCCAACCTCGTCCGTGGCAAGGGCGTCGAGGAGGCCGTCGGCCTGCTCGACCTCATGCCGAAGAAGGCGGCGCGCCTCATCTCCAAGGCCGTCAAGTCGGCCGCGGCCAACGCCGAGGAGAAGTCGGGCGGCGACGTCTCCGTCGAGGATCTCCACATCCACACGATCACCGTCGACGGCGGCCCGATCATCAAGCGGTGGATGCCGCGCTCGATGGGCCGCGCCAACCGCATCCAGCACCGCACGAGCCACCTCATGGTGGTCGTTTCCGACGAGCACGGAGGCCACTGAGTCATGGGCCAGAAGACGCATCCGACCGGTTTCCGCCTCGGCATCATCAAGACGTGGTCGTCGCGGTGGTACCAGGACAAGAACTACGCGAAGTGGCTGCACGAGGACCTGCGCCTCAAGGGCTTCATCAAGAAGAAGCTCAACTTCGCCGGCATCTCGTACATCGAGATCGAGCGCGCCGCGAACAAGTGCAAGATCAACATCCACACGGCGCGTCCGGGGATCGTGATCGGTAAGCGCGGCGCGGGTGTCGAGACGCTGAAGAAGGAAGTCCAGGCGCTCACCGAGAACGAGGTCTTCCTCAACATCGTCGAGGTCCGCAAGGCCGAGACCAACGCGCAGCTCGTCGCCGAGAACATCGCGACCCAGCTCGAGCGCCGCATCGCCTTCCGCCGCGCCATGAAGAAGGCCGTGCAGACCGCGATGAAGTTCGGCGCCAAGGGCATCAAGGTCGCCTCGGCCGGCCGCCTCGGCGGCGCCGAGATGTCGCGCCGCGAGTGGTACCGCGAGGGCCGGGTGCCCCTGCACACGCTCCGCGCCGACATCGAGTACGGCCTCACCGAGGCCCACACCACGTACGGCTCGATCGGCGTGAAGTGCTGGGTCTTCCACGGCGAGGTCCTCCAGGCTCGCAAGCAGGACCCGCGCACCACCACGGCGCGCTAGTCAGGACCAAGTCTCATGTCGCAGCTCTCCCCCAAGCGCACCAAGTTCCGCAAGCAGCACAAGGGCCGCACCCCGGGCATGGCCAAGGGTGGCAACGAGGTCTCGTTCGGTGACTTCGGCTTGCAGATCCTCGAGCCCGGCTGGCTCACCGCCCGCCAGATCGAGGCGGCCCGCGTCGCGATCAGCCGCGCCGTCAAGAAGGGCGGCAAGATCTACGTCCGCGTCTTCCCCGACAAGCCGTTCACGAAGAAGCCCGCCGAGACCCGCATGGGTACCGGCAAGGGCGGCGTCGAGGGCTGGGTCGCCGTGGTGAAGCCCGGCCGGGTGATCTTCGAGGTCGAGGGCGTCAACGCCGAGCTGGCGAAGGAAGCCTTCACCCGCGCGCACCACAAGCTGCCGCTTCGCACCCACATGATCTCCCGGGAGGCCGTGCTGTGAGCAAGACCGCCGACGCCCTCGACAAGCTCCGCGACCTGCCGGCGGAGGAGCTGCGTGTCGCGCTCGCGCGCGTCCGCGACGAGCTCTTCCGCCTGCAGCTCGGCCGCCACACGAACCAGGTCACCTCGACCGCCGAGATGACCACCAAGCGCCGCGAGATCGCCAAGATCCTCACGATCCTGCGCGCGCGCGATCTCGAGATCGAGAAGCAGGGCGCCCGCAAGGGCGCCGCGAAGGAGGGCTGACCGATGTCGGCCGAGACGACCACGGAATCGAACGACGGACGCGGCACCCGCCGCACCATCACCGGCACGGTGACCTCGAACGCGATGGAGAAGACCGTCGTGGTGACGGTCATCCGCCGCGTGCGCGACCGCCGCTTCCACAAGTTCGTGACCCGCCGCGTGAAGTACAAGGCGCACGACGAGAAGAACGCCTCGAACGTCGGCGACGTCGTCGAGCTCATCGAGTCGCGCCCGTACTCGAAGACCAAGAAGTGGCGCGTCTTCCGCACCCTCACCAAGGCCGACACGGCCGACGTGAAGGAGGTGCTCCCGTGATCCAGCAGACCAGCGTCCTCGACGTGGCCGACAACTCGGGCGCGAAGAAGGTCTACTGCATCAAGGTGCTGGGTGGCACCCGCCGGCGCTACGCGTCGATCGGTGACATCATCATCGTCTCGGTCCGCGAGGCGATCCCCAACTCCAAGGTGAAGAAGGGCGAGGTCGCCCGTGCGGTCATCGTCCGCACCTCCAAGGAGCTGGCCCGGCCCGACGGCAGCTCGATCCGCTTCGACGGCAACTCGGCCGTCCTCGTCAACAAGGAGAACGAGCCGATCGGCACCCGCATCTTCGGGCCGGTCGCTCGCGAGCTTCGCGCCAAGCGCTTCATGAAGATCATCTCGCTGGCGCCGGAGGTCCTGTAGTCATGTCCGGCATTTCATCGTCCAGGCACGTTCGTCGCGGCGACCTCGTCGTCGTCATGAAGGGCAAGGACCGTGGCAAGCGCGGCAAGGTGCTGCGCGTCAAGGGCGATCGCGTGATCGTCGAGAAGGTCAACCTGATCAAGCGCCACACCAAGCCGACGCAGAAGAACCCGCAGGGCGGCATCGTCGAGAAGGAAGGCACGATCGCGATCGCGAACGTCCTCCTCTGGGACGAGAAGCTCGGCCGCGGCACGCGGACCAAGGTCGTCAGCGAGAACGGCGAGAAGTACCGCGTGGGCGTGAAGAGCGGCACCAAGTTCCCCAACCCGGGGCTCTGACGAGACCCGGTAACCGGAAGCACGAGCAAGCACATGGCGAACGAAGAGAATGCCGAGGGCGGCGAGCCCAAGGCGCAAGCCAAAGAGAAGAAGCCTCCCCAGGGCAAGGGCCCGGGTAGGAAGAAGGCCGCGGAGCCGACCGGACCGGCGCCGAAGTACAAGCGCGAGCAGCCCCCGCGGCTCAAGCAGATGTACCAGAACCAGGTCCGAGGGCAGCTCTCGAAGGACTTCAACTACTCGAGCGCCATGGAAGTGCCGCGCATCGTGAAGATCGCGCTCAACATGGGCCTCGGCCGCGCCGCGCACGACGCCAAGATCATCGACTTCGCCGTCGAGGAGCTGAAGGCGATCGCCGGCCAGGCGCCGGTGGTGTCCAAGGCCAAGAAGGACATCGCCAACTACAAGCTCCGCAAGGGCCACAAGATCGGCGTGATGGTCACGCTGCGCGGTGACCGCATGTGGGAGTTCCTCGACCGCCTCTGCAACGTCGCGCTCCCCCGCGTGCGCGACTTCCGCGGCGTCTCGAACAAGGGCTTCGACGGCCGCGGCAACTACACCATGGGCGTGCGCGAGCAGATCATCTTCCCCGAGATCGAGTACGACAAGATCGACCAGATCAAGGGCATGAACATCTCCATCGTCACCACGGCCAAGACGGATAACGAGGGTCGGGCGCTGCTCCAGTACCTGGGCATGCCCTTCCGTCAGGCGACTCCGACCGGAGCGGCAGCATGAGCAAGCTCGTCGACAGGCTTCCCAAGAAGCACAAGTTCAAGGTCCGCCAGCACAACCGCTGCAAGCGGTGCGGTCGTTCGCGCGCGTTCCTGCGCAAGTTCGAGATGTGCAGGCTCTGCTTCCGCGAGCTCGCCCTGCGCGGCGAGATCCCGGGCGTCATCAAGTCGAGCTGGTGAGGAGAACGAACCGTGTCGATGACCGACCCAATCGCTGATTTCCTGGCCCGTCTGCGCAACGGCATCCGCGCGCGCAAGCGCGAGATCGTGTGCCCGCGCTCCCACATGAAGCTGCGCATCGCCGAGATCCTCAAGAACGAGGGCTTCGTCGACAGCGTGATCGCCGCCGAGGACGACAAGTCCGGCACGATCACCGTGACGCTCCGGTACGACGGCCGCACGCACAACGCGATCACCGGCCTCCGCCGCGTGTCGCGCCCCGGCCAGCGCAAGTACGTGCCGGCCAAGCAGGTGCCCCGCGTCCGCAACGGCCTGGGCATCGCCGTCATCTCCACGTCGCAGGGCGTGATGACCGACCGCGAGGCGCGCAAGCGCGGCGTGGGCGGCGAGATCCTCTGCGAGGTCTGGTGAAGTCATGTCTCGCATCGGCAACCGCGCAATCGAGATCCCGCAGGGCGTGACCGTCACGATCACGCCCACGACGATCACCGCCAAGGGCCCCAAGGGCTCCCTCTCGCTCGACCGCCACGAGGCGGTCGAGGTGAAGCAGGAGCAGAACGAGCTCGTGTTCACGCGCAAGGGCAACGACAAGCCCTCGCGCGCCGCGCACGGCCTCATGCGCGCCCTCACCGCCAACCTGGTCACCGGCGTGACCAAGGGCTTCGAGCGCCAGCTCGAGATCAACGGCGTCGGCTACCGCGCCGAGGTGAAGGGCGGCACCGTCGTCCTGACGCTCGGCTACTCGCACCCGATCGAGTACAAGCTGCCCGAGGGGGTGTCGGCCAAGGTCGACAAGAACATGCTCATCCTCTCGTCGATGAACAAGCAGCACGTCGGCGCGGCGGCGGCCAAGATCCGCAGCTTCCGCGGCCCCGAGCCCTACAAGGGCAAGGGCGTCAAGTACGTCGAGGAGCAGATCCTCCGCAAGGCGGGCAAGGCCGCCGGCAAGGGCAAGTAGGAGTCCGCCATGGCTGGTCACGTCAAAGTCGGTAGCGAGCGTCTGCGGCAGCGCCTGCGTCGCAAGGTCTCCATCCGCAAGCGCATCACCGGGACCGCCGAGCGCCCGCGCCTCAGCGTGTTCCGTTCGTCGAAGCACATCTACGCCCAGGCGATCGACGACACGAGCGGCAAGGTGCTCGCGGCGTCGAGCGATCTCGAGGCCGCGCTCAAGGCCGAGCTCGAGGGCAAGAACAAGAAGGACAGGGCCAAGGTGGTCGGCAAGGCGATCGGCGCGAAGCTGCTCGCCCTGCAGATCAACACGGTCGTGTTCGACCGCAACGGGTTCCTCTATCACGGTCGTGTCGCGCACGTCGCCGATGGCGCGCGCGAGGCCGGCCTGGCGTTCTGAGCGCCGAGACGAGACGAGATCAGAGAAGAGAGCGAAGCATGTCGATCAATCCAGAAGAAGTGGGCGAGCTCGTCGACAAGGTCGTCTTCATCAACCGCGTCGCGAAGGTGGTGAAGGGCGGCCGTCGGTTCTCGTTCTCGGCGCTCGTCGTCGTCGGTGATCAGAACGGTCACGTCGGCGCCGGCCTGGGCAAGGCCAACGAGGTGCCCGAGGCGATCCGCAAGGGCACCGACCGCGCCAAGCGCAACCTGTTCCGCATCCCCCTCGTGAAGGGCACGATCCCGCACGAGATCATGGCGGAGTTCGGCGCGGCCAAGGTGCTGCTCCGTCCGGCGGCTCCCGGTACCGGCGTCATCGCCGGCGGCGGCGTCCGTCCGGTGCTCGAGGTCGCGGGGGTCACCGACATCCTCACCAAGTCGTTCGGCACGTCGAACCCGCACAACGTCATCCACGCCGTCGTCGTCGCGCTCAAGTCGCTGCGCTCGGCGGACCAGGTGGCGAAGACGCGCGGCCGCACCGTGGCCGAGATGCGAGGCTAGTCATGGCCATCAAGATCAAGGTCACCCAGAAGAAGAGCGGCATCGGCCGCCCCGAGACGCAGCGCCGGACGCTCAAGGGCCTCGGCCTCAAGCATCCGAACGACTCGGTGGTGCTCCAGGACACGGTCGCGATCCGCGGCATGATCCGGAAGGTCAGCCACCTCGTCGAGGTCCAGGCCGTCGAGTAGCGCGATCCCGATACTTCGGGTAGTTGTAACCGTCCCGTTTTCTTGTCACTACTTCCATCCGCAGGAACCCGCCATGGGCACCACGCTGCACACCCTCGCTCCCAACAAGGGCGCCACCAAGACGAAGAAGCGCCTCGGCCGCGGTCGCGGCTCGGGCACCGGCAAGACGTCCGGCAAGGGCGTCAAGGGCCAGAAGGCCCGCGCCGGTCACCACGGCGCGCGCATCGGCTTCGAGGGCGGTCAGATGCCCATGAAGATGCGCATCGCGAAGCGTGGCTTCAAGAACCCGTTCCGCGTCGAGGCGTTCCCGATCAACCTGAAGACGCTCGAGCAGGTGTTCGAGTCCGGCGCGACGGTCGACGTCGCGGCGCTGCAGGGCAAGGGCCTCCTGCCCAAGCAGGTCGAGTGCCTGAAGATCCTCGCCGAGGGCGACCTGACCAAGAAGCTCGTCGTCAAGGCGCACCGCTTCTCGGCGTCGGCCAAGGAGAAGATCGAGAAGGCCGGCGGTACGGCTGAAGTGATCGTCTGAATCGTTCGCGCGCTGCGCGATTCGTCTGAGCCAGGACGCCATCCCCCCCAATGGCAAACAGCATCCAGAACATCGGTAAGATTCCCGAGCTCCGCAAGCGGATCCTCTTCACGCTTGCGATGCTCGCGGTCTACCGGGTCGGCGTCTTCATCACCGTCCCGGGCGTGAACCGGGTCGAGATGGAGAACGTGGTCTCCAAGAGCACCGGCTCCTTCCTGGGCATGTTCAACATGTTCTCGGGCGGCGCGCTGGAGCAGCTCTCGATCTTCGCGCTCGGCATCATGCCGTACGTCTCCGCGTCGATCGTGGTGCAGCTCCTCACGGTGGTCATCCCCAAGCTCGACCAGCTGAACAAGGAAGGCGAGCAGGGGCGACGCAAGATCAACCAGATCACCCGCTACGGCACGATCGGCCTCGCGCTGGTGCAGGGCTTCTTCATCGCGCAGTACCTCGAGAGCCTGTCGTCGCGCGGCTCCGAGGTCGTCGTCGATCCGGGCTGGACCTTCCGCTTCGTCACGGTCATCAGCCTCACGACCGGCACCGCGTTCATCATGTGGCTCGGCGAGCAGATCACCGAGCGCGGCATCGGCAACGGCGTGTCGATGATCATCTTCGCCGGCATCATCGCCGGCATGCCGGACGCGCTGTTCCAGTACCTCTCGTCGCGCGGCAACACCAACGACGACACCGGCGGCAGCGGCAACTTCGGCATGTTGCTGCTCCTCTTCCTCGTGGTCGGCACGGTCGCCGCGATCTGCTTCTTCGAGCGCGCGCACCGGAAGATCCCGGTGCAGTACGCCAAGCGCCAGGTCGGGCGAAAGCTCTACCAGGGCGCCCAGTCGCACCTGCCGCTCAAGATCAACGTCTCGGGCGTCATCCCGCCGATCTTCGCGTCGTCGATCCTCATGTTCCCGGCGCAGATCGCGAACATGTCCGGCTCGGTCTTCCTGCAGGACGCGGCCGCCGTCTTCGGCGATCCGTCCGACTGGCGCTACAACGCGATCTTCACCGTGATGGTGGTCTTCTTCGCGTTCTTCTACACGTCGGTCGTGTTCAACCCGGTCCAGGTCGCCGACAACCTCAAGAAGGGTGGCGGCTTCATCCCGGGCATCCGGCCCGGCAAGAACACGGCGCAGTACATCGAGAAGGTCCTCACGCGCATCACGTTCGCCGGCGCGATCTACCTGTCGGTCGTCTGCATGATCCCGGCGCTGCTCATGAAGTACATGTCGGTGCCGTTCTACTTCGGCGGCACGGGCCTCCTCATCGTCGTCGGCGTCGCGCTCGATACCGTCCAGCAGATCGAGTCGCACCTCATCACGCGCAACTACGAGGGCTTCACGGGTCCCAAGGGTCCGCGCATCCGCGGCCGGGCCGCGGGTCGTCCGGCTCCGGCGCGGTAACAGCCGCCCGAGCGCGCGCGTGAAGATCGTCTACAAGAGCCTCGACGAGATCCGCCAGATGCGGGAGTCCGCGCTGGTGGTGGCGGGGATCCTGGACGAGGTCTGTCGCGCGGTGGAGCCGGGGGTCTCGACCTGGGAGCTCGACCGCATCGCGCGCGCCGCCATCAAGCGCGAGAGCGTCGTGAGCGCCTTCCTCGGCTACGCCCAGCCGCCGTACCCCGCGGTGACCTGCATCTCGATCAACGAGGAGATCGTCCACGGCATCCCGCGCAAGGACAAGATCATCCGGTCGGGGGACCTGGTCTCGGTCGATTTCGGGTCCTTCAAGCACGGGATGTGCGCCGACTCGGCCCGCACGGTCATCGCCGGGACGGCGACTCCCGAGGGCCAGAAGCTGGTCGACACGACCCGGCGGTCGCTCGACCTGGCGATCGCCCAGTGCGTGGTCGACAACCGCCTCGAGGACGTGGGCGCGGCTGTGCAGGGGTGTGCGGAAGCTGAGGGATATTCAGTGGTTCGGGTGTTCGTGGGGCACGGGATCGGACGCCGGATGCACGAGGATCCCCCCGTCCACAACTACGGCACTCCCGGGCGAGGCAAACGCATCAAACGCGGTCTTGTCATCGCCGTGGAACCTATGGTAAACGCCGGCTCCCCCGAGGTCGAAGTACTCGATGACGGGTGGACGGCGGTTACCAAGGACCGCAGCCTTTCAGCCCACTTCGAGCACACCATCGCGATCACGGACGAAGGTCCCTGGGTGCTCACGAGACCGTCTTCCTCACCCGGCAACCCGGGACACGACTGAGACCTGAAGCAGAGAGAGCGTCATGAAAGTTCGAGCGTCGGTCAAGCCCATCTGTCCCAAGTGCAAGGTCATCAAGCGCAAGGGCATCGTGCGCGTGCTCTGTTCGAACCCGCGCCATAAGCAGCGCCAGGGCTGATCGAGATCACCTCAGGAGACATTGAACAATGGCTCGCATCGCAGGCGTCGACCTCCCGCGTAACAAGCGGATCGAGATCGCACTCACGTACATCTACGGCCTCGGCCGCCACGCGGCGAACGTCGTGCTCACGCACGCCGGGATCTCGCCCGACAAGCGTACCGACGATCTCGACGAGAACGACGTCCGCAAGCTGCGCGACGCGATCGACGCGAACTTCCGCGTCGAGGGCGATCTCCGTCGCGATACGCAGCTCGCCATCAAGCGCCTCATCGACCTCGGCTGCTACCGCGGCTCGCGCCACCGGCGCAACCTGCCGGTTCGCGGCCAGCGCACGCACACGAATGCCCGCACCCGCAAGGGTCCTCGCCGCATGGCAGTGAAGAAGCAGGGCGGCGCCACCAAGAAGTGATGAAGAGGACCTGAGCAATGTCGACCACCAAGGGCAAGCAGAAGAAGAAGGTCCGGAAGAACATCCAGACCGGCGTCGCGCACATCGCCGCGACGTTCAACAACACGATCGTCTCGATCACCGACGTCTCGGGCAACGTGCTCGCGTGGTCGTCGTCCGGCACGTGCGGCTTCAAGGGCTCGCGCAAGTCGACGCCGTTCGCCGCGCAGCTCGCCGCCGAGGACGCCGCCAAGAAGGCGATGGAGCACGGCGTGCGCAACGTCATGGTGCTCGTCAAGGGTCCCGGCGCCGGCCGCGAGTCGGCGCTGCGCGCCCTCAACGCCGCTGGCTTCAAGATCAACCTCATCCGCGACGTCACGCCCGTTCCCCACAACGGCTGCCGGCCCCGCAAGCGTCGCCGGGTCTGACGGAATCAACGGGAACGGAAGGACACGACGATGGCTCGCTATACGGGACCTGTTTGCCGGCTGTGCCGGCGTGAAGACATGAAGCTCTTCCTCAAGGGAGAGCGCTGCTACACCGACAAGTGCGGCTACGAGCGCCGCAGCTATCCGCCGGGTCAGCACGGCCAGTCGCGCCGCAAGAAGCGCAGCGACTACGGCGAGCAGCTCCGCGAGAAGCAGAAGGTGAAGCGCATCTACGGCATCGCCGAGCGCCAGTTCCGCGGCTACTACTTCAAGGCCGTCCGCTCGAAGGGCGTCTCGGGTGACGTGCTCATCCAGCTCCTCGAGCGCCGCCTCGACAACGTGGTCTATCGCATGGGCTTCGCCTCGGACCACGCCGAGGCGCGCCAGCTCGTCCGCCACGGCCACTTCAGCGTCAACGGCAAGAAGGTCAACATCCCGTCGTACCTCGTCCGCCCCAAGGACGTCGTCGCGGTGCGCGACCAGTCCAAGGCGGTCGTGCGGATCGGCGAGGCCCTCGCGGCCGTCGACCGCCGCGGCGTGCCGCAGTGGATCGAGCTCGACAAGGACGGCATGCGCGGCGGCATCAAGCAGCTGCCGTCCCGCGAGGACGTGACCCTGCCGATCCGCGAGCAGCTCATCATCGAGCTCTACAGCAAGTGACCTGAGACGCCCATGACGATGACCGACGAAGGAGCCCCGATGGAGCCGACCCCCGAGCAGACCGCCTTCATGGCCAAGAACTGGCGCGACCTGATCCGTCCGCGCCTGCTCGAGATCGAGGAGCGGTCGGAGACGTACGGCAAGTTCTCCTGCGAGCCGCTCGAGCGCGGCTTCGGCACGACGCTCGGCACCGGCCTGCGTCGCGTGCTGCTGTCGTCGCTGCAGGGCGCGGCGATCACGCAGATCAGCATCGAGGGCGCGCTCCACGAGTTCTCGTCGCTGCCCGGCGTTGTCGAGGACGTGACCGACATCATCCTCAACCTCAAGGAGACGCTGTTCAAGGTCGAGGTCGACAAGACCTACACCCTGCGGCTCGACAAGCAGGGCGAGGGCGCGGTCACCGCCGGTGACATCACGCTCGTCGACGGCATCACCGTGCTCAACCCCGAGCATCGGCTCTGCACGCTCGCCAAGGACGGCAAGATCGCCATGGAGATGGTGATCCAGACCGGCCGCGGCTACGCGCCGGCGGAGCGTCACTCGGCCGGGCTGCCGGTCGGCACCATCGCGATCGACGCGCTCTACTCGCCGATCAAGAAGGTCAACTTCACGGTCACCAACGCCCGCGTCGGTCAGCAGACCGACTACGACAAGCTGACCCTCGAGGTGTGGACCAACGGCGCCGTCCGTCCGGACGACGCGGTCGCCTTCGCCGCCAAGATCCTCAAGGAGCAGCTCAACCTGTTCATCAACTTCGAGGAGATGGCGGAGCCGGCCGAGCCGATCCGCGACGAGGAGCAGGAGAAGCTCAACGAGAACCTCTGGCGGACCGTCGACGAGCTCGAGCTGTCCGTCCGCTCGGCCAACTGCCTCCAGAACGCCAACATCAAGTACATCGGCGAGCTGGTGCAGAAGAGCGAGAGCGAGATGCTGAAGACCAAGAACTTCGGCCGCAAGTCGCTCAAGGAGATCAAGGAGATCCTCGCCGAGATGGGCCTCTCCTTGGGTATGAAGCTCGACAACTGGCCGGGTCCCAACCCGCTCAAGAAGTAACGGATAGCCGCCATGCGTCACGGAAACTCTGGACGAAAGCTCTCGCGCACCGCGTCGCACCGCGACGCGCTCTACGCCAACCTGGTGACCGCGCTCTTCACGCACGGCCGCATCGAGACCACCGAGGCCAAGGCCAAGGAGCTGCGCAAGCACGCCGACGCGACCATCCGCTGGGGCGTCGAGGTCGCGGACCTGGTGAAGAAGGGCGACAAGGCGTCGCCGGCGGAGCGGGCGAAGGTCGTCCACGCCCGCCGCCAGGCGCGCAAGGTGCTCAAGACCGACACGGCGATGGACCGGCTCTTCGCGGAGATCGGCCCGCACTTCAAGACCACGAGGGCGGGCGGCGGCTACACCCGCGTGCTCAAGACCCGCTTCCGCAGCGGCGACGCCGCGTCGATGGCGTTCGTCGAGCTCGTGGGGCTCGGCCCCACGATTTCCTGACCGCCGACCCGAGGTTGCGACGACGTCGTCGCACCCTGCGATCCCGAGTGTGACGCCCGCTTCACCGCGGGCGTTTTGTTTTGCGGTAAGACGCAGTCTTCCGCTTTCTGGAGACGCCCATGACTCGCTTCTCGACGCCCGCGCTTTGCCTCTCCCTTTTCGCCGCGCTCGCCGCGTGCCGCGACAGCAGCAACGGTGACGACGACGGCACCGACGTCGACGCGGCGAACGGTGAGCAGACCGTCTTCCAGGTGCAGAGCGACGACATGCCCCCGGGCACGCCGGTGACCCTGCGGGGCGTGGTGGTGACGGCGGTCGACAACTTCGCGAACCCGCGTGACGGCAACCAGTACGTCGGCAACTTCTACGTCGCCGAGCCCGAGGGCGGGGCCTTCTCGGGCGTGCTCGTCCACGGCGCACCGCTCGATCAGGTGGCGCAGCTCGCGGTCGGCGACCTCGTCGACATCACGAGCGCCGAGAAGGACGAGTTCTCGTGGACGGGCGACGACAAGACCAACACCGAAGTGGTGCCGCTCGCGAACGGCGAGATGACCGTGACCAAGGTTGGCCCCGGCACCGTGCCCGCGCCGCAGGTGCTGGACGCGCTCATGATCGGTCAGATGGCCGAGACAGCGCGCGAGGCAGAGTACGAGAAGTGGGAGGGCGTGCTCGTCCGAGTCGAGAACGTCTCGGTCACCTCCGAGATCCGGCCGATCAACCAGGACTATCCGCCCGAGGCGAAGTTCGTCAAGTTCAGCATCACCGGCGTGCTGGAGGTCGACTCGAGCCTCGCCGAGATCCCGTACTCCGAGACGGGCGAGCCGTGGCTCAGCGGCGGTGACTGCCTCATGTCGGTCACCGGCATGGGTGACTACTTCTACAACTACAAGGTCCTGCCGCGCGCGACCGCCGACATCGTCATGGGCGGCACGAGCTGCCCCGCACCCGAGGCGCCCGGCACCTGCACCGACGGCATCGACAATGACGCCAACGGCTTCATGGACTGCGCCGACCGTGGTTGCGACACCGAGGAGCCCACCTGCACGTCGGACACCACCGTGGCCAACGTTCAGATGGGAATGCACAACGACGGCGATCAGGTCCGCATCGCGGACGCGGTGGTGACGGCGATCGGGCGCGGCCCGACGAACATCCAGACCATCTGGGTGGCCGACTCGGCCACCGCGGGGCCCTACAACGGCCTGCAGGTCTATCGCGGCACCAACGCTGGGATGGTGCCGGCTGGCGTCGTGGTCGGCGCACACGTGACGCTCCAGGGCGAGGTTGACGAGTTCAACGACGCCTCCGGCACTGGGACGCTCACACAGCTCCGCAGTCCGACGATCACCGTCATCCCGGGGACGCCGGAGATGCCGGTGCCCGCGACCGATGTCCCGCTCGCGACTCTCATCGACGACACGACGGGCGAGCCGTACGAGGGCGTGCTCGTCGAGCTCGAGAACGTCCGCATGACCGGGACGCCCACCGGGCAGACCTTCGGTGTCCGCTATTTCGGCACCCAGGCCGCGCCGTCGACGATTCTCTTCCAGTCGGACGATGACATCCGCAGCGCGCTCACCCAGGCGGACGGTACGTGTTTCTCGCTCATCCGCGGCATCTGGAGCTACGGCGTCTACGACAATCGCTGGCAGATCCTGCCGCTCGCGGGTGCGGACGATGTCGTGGTCGCGGGCGACCCGAACGCCTGCCCGTGAGCTCTCCGCGCCGCTCACCCCACTGTCGATCCTACGGTACCAGTCGCGTTCGAATCTGCGCGCTCATCGACTTCGAGCGCACGACCGCGCCGTTCTGCGGCGCAATCGCTCCGGCCAGGTTCCGGAACATGGTCATGCCTGCTGCACCCCCGCCGCCGCCGGCTTCGCATCCGCTGCAGCCAGCGGATTGTCCGGCGAACGGAACATCCGCGCCGGTACCACCCCGCCCGCCGTGCGACTGACTCGGGCTGGTACCGCCCGGCGCCGGTGATGCATCGTACCCGCCATCCGAGCCACTGCTGCTGGTGCTGGTGGACGCACCCGCACCGCCGCCGCCCTTGGTCGAAACGACGACAGCGGGCCCATCCAGGATGACCTGGGGGGCCTCGAGCAACACGTTTCCGCCCCCACCGCCGCCAGCTCCAGCGATCGGGAACCCACCGGGCTGCTGCCTGTGCGCCGCTCCCCCACCACTCGCGTCGATGACGCCCGAGCCGCTGATGGTGATTGCCGTGCGGCTGGTGATCTGCAGACCGCCACCACCGCCTCCTCCAAATGAGTATTCACCAACCTGAACTGTTCCTCCTTCGCAGCCGCCGCTCAGGGGCTCGATGAAGGACATCACGGGCCCCCCTGCGGCTCCGCTCTCCGACGCGGCCGCACCGCCCATCGCGCCCATCTCGCCGCCGCCACCGCCTCCCGCACCTGCGTCATTCATCGGCCAATGACCTCCGCAGTTGTTCGGGGCCGATTGATCTCCACCCCACATGCCACCAGCTCCGCCCTCCGCTCCCTGCGCCGAGATGTCGAGCAGCCCGGAGACAGTGACGTCACCATGAGAAACGAAGGCTAGAGAAGGCGACGCGTATCGTCGACTCACGTTGACGGTGCCCTCGACGGAAAGCGATCGGACGACGAAGACGCGGATGCCGTCCGTCGTGAAGTTCGGCACCTGCACTGCGACCGCCCCGACGAGAATCGTTCCGTCGTAGGGGTTGATGGTCGAGGTTCCTGTGAGGACAAGGTCCGGCGCGGTAGCCGCCATGTCCAGGTATGTGGCGAGCCCGTTGCTCGGATCCACGTCGACGCACTTCTCCATGTCGGACGCGCAGCCCAACGGACACTGCATCTGCAACGTCGCGATCCCCTCGCTGGAGCATTCGGTGTAGACGTCCGTACCTTCGTCGCAATCGATCGTGTCAGGTTGACACGGAAACGGAGCATCTACCTCCGCGTCCACCGCGGTGTCCGTTGGGGCCGCGTCGACGGCGTTGCCGTCCTCGTCAAGGGCTGGCAAGTCCGGAAAGCGACAGCCGCCGACGGCAGCGAAACAGGAGATGGTGGAGTACCAGATGATCGATCGCAGCATCATGGCCCCTCTTATCGTAGTGCCCGCGGCCCGGTTTCTGGGAATTTGCCGTCCGGAGCGCTTTCTTCGCTGGCTGCGTCCTCGGCGGCGCGCCCCAGGTCCACCTTGTGCCGGTTCTTGGCAACCGACCGACGGACGCCCGGCCGTGCCGTTCCGCGCGCCATGCATCGCCTCGTTCGCGACGGTCGTGGTCGCGGCGTGCGGGCGCGGGGATGCGCCTCGCAATGCGCCGGCAACTTTCTCGGACGTGGCCGCGACGGCGGCGCGGCCGGTGGAGACCCCGCCGAGCGCGCCACCCACGTGGGTGGTGCCGGAGGGGTGGCGGGCGGAGACCATCCCGTTTCCGCTCGAGTTCGCGCCGTCGCTGCCGTATCGGGGCGTCGAGGAGCTGCGGTTCCCGAAGGGGTTCTTCGAGCCGGAGGACGACTGGTACTTCTCGTACGCGTTCGTCTGGTACGTGCTGGCCCCGGGGCCAGCCGACGCCGAGGCCCTCGAGCGCGACCTCGTCGCGTACTTCCGCGGGCTGGCGG
>JAIOII010000663.1 GCA_019912685.1 Kofleriaceae bacterium | reverse complement strand
GGCCCCGGCCCGCCGCCCTTCGGCTGCGCCGCGGCGCTCGCGGCGAGCGCGCAGAGGACGACGATGGCCGGCGTCAGTCGCATGGCACCTCGTCGCATCGTACCTCGGTCGGCGTGCCGAGCGATCGGCCGACCGCGATGCCGATGATGAGCGCCGTCACACCGGCGCCGGCGTACGCCCACTTGGACGTGTACCAGGGCTGCTTCTCGCGGCGCACGGTCCGCGGCAGCCCGGCCGGCGTCTCGGCGCGCGGCGCCAGGCGCACGACCACGCGCGTCGACTTCTGGAAGCGCACGACCACCTTCTCCTCGAACGGGTGGTAGTCCTTCATCTCCACGCGCAGCACGTGCTCGCCGAGCGAGAGCTTGGTGAGCGGCGCGGGCAAGGGCGTCATGCCGACGGCCTTGCCGTCGAGGCTGACCTTCGCGCCGACCGAGTCGGACAGGACGAAGATCGAGCCGTGGAGCTGGTCGGGCGCGAGCAGCCGGTACGCGGCGACGCGGATGCTGTCGATCAGCTCGTCGGGGCTGCCGCGCAGCGGGTCGGTCGCGATGCGGCGGATCTGCGCGGCGCGGCCGACGTCGACGGCCTTGATGTTGAGGATGTAGCTCTCGCCGAGCGCGGCGACCGAGCCCGTCACCATCACGTCGACGCCGAGCTTCTTGCCGATCGCGGCCAGACACCTGTCCTCGCCGCCGCAGCGCGCGAGGCTGCGCTCGCTGGCGATCGCCTTGTCGATCTGCGTCCGCGTCGGCAAGGCGCGCGCGGCGAGGCGATCGAGCTCCATGCGGAAGAGCGACTCGAGGCGCGCGACGAGCTCGGGCTCGATGCCGAGCGCGTCGATGCGCCAGACCGCGATCTTCTGGGTCAGGGCCTCCTCGGGCCCGACCTCCTCGGGCGGCGCCTGGTCGGGCGCCGGCGGCGCCGGCGGCTCCGGCTGCGCCGACAGGTGCGGCGTCGTGATCGCCAGCACGAGCATCGCTGCGAGCACGGCAGCGGGTCGGGATGGACGCCCCCAGCCGATCACGATGTGGTCATCGTACACCAAGCCCGCGCGGACCGCGTGATACGGTCGAGCCCGATGTTCCGATCGCCCCGCCCGCGTGGGTTGCCGCACATCCCAGCAGCGATCCTGGCCACGGCGGTCTTCACCGCGTGCTCGTCGGTGTCGACGGTGCGGGTGCAGCCGGAGAACGTCGCCGCCGGCCCCGGGCTGCGCCCGATCGCCGCCATCCAGGTGAACGCGACGACGGGCTACATCCTGTTCATCCCGATCCCGGGCAAGGTCGATCTCGATCGCGTCGTGAACCGCATGCTCATCGTCGCCGCCAAGACGATGGGCGCCGACAAGGTCGCCAACCTCCAGTTCGACGTGACGCCGGACTCGGGCATCTGGACCCTGCGCAAGTTCGTCGGCTGGCGCTCGGCGCGGGCCTCCGGCGTTGCCGTGCAGGTCGAGGCCGCGCCCGTGGATCCCGCCGCCGACGAAGGGCCCGAGCCGCCGCCGCCGCCGTCAGCTGGCGGGGGTGGAGAGGCCCCGCTCGACGAGGGCCGATAGCTGCTGGATGTCGTCGGGCGAGAGCGCCTGGCGCGAGAGGTACGGGATCGGGTACGCGGGCGAGGGCACCGTCGCCGCGATCTCCGCGAAGTAGTGCTCGTTGAGCGCGCGCCGCGC
>JAIOII010000662.1 GCA_019912685.1 Kofleriaceae bacterium | reverse complement strand
GGATCGCGCGCTCGCCGCGGCCTTCGTCGACCGCGAGTTCGCGGCCAGGGTGACGACCGTCGCCGACCTGCCGGCGGCGTTCGTCGAGAGCATCTGGAAGAAGAACGCCTGGCGCGCGGATCGCCAGGAGTACCGCGGCAGCTTCTTCGCGCGCATCGAGCTCACGGAGCCGGCCGGCTCGCCGGCCGACGTCGCCGCCGGCGAGGCCGCGCGCGCGGCGTACGCGACGCTCGCGGGGCGGAGCGACCTCTTCCCCGAGGACGTCGAGGCGGCGCTGCGAGCGGCCGCCGGCCCGGGACAGAAGGTCAGCGCGGCGGCGCCGGAGCCGGCCACGTTCGGTGAGGGCTCGCGGCTCCAGGCCTACTATCACGAGCCGCTGTTCGCGATCGAGCGCATCGGTCAGGTGGCGCCGCCGGTGCGCGGCCCCTACGGCTGGGACCTCATCCTCTACACGAGCCGCATCGAGCCGTGGAAGCGCACGCGCGGCGAGGTGCTCGCCGAGCTCTTCCCCGCGATGCGCGTCCGCTACTTCATGGACTGGACGAGCCAGCTCGGCCAGGGCCACGTCGAGCTGACGAAGCACGACGAGGCGACGCTCCGCGAGCTCCTGGGCGGTGAAGAGTGAGCCCGTTCTCGGCGATCCTGCGCAACGCGGTCGACCGCACGCCGGGTGCGGTCGGCGGCGCGTTCGCGGCGTACGACGGCGAGATGGTCGACTTCGTCGCGACCAAGGATCCGACCGAGTGGGCGATCCTCACCGCGCACTTCGGCGTCGTGCTCGCCAGCCTCGAGGCCGCGCTCAACACCAAGCACTTCGGCGGCGCCGAGTACTTCGTCGTCGAGAACACGGAGGTCGACGTGGTGGTCCACACCGTCGAGGGCGGCTACTACGCGCTCCTCGCGATGGAGCACCCGACGTGCCTGGCGACGGCGCTCGGCGCGATCGGCGAGGCGGCGCTGGCCCTGCGCAAGGAGATGGCGTGAGGTCGGCGGCGCTCGCGGTCGCGCTCGCGCTCGGGCTCGGGCTCGGGCTGGGGCGACCGGCGCACGCGCAGGACGCGATCACGGACTACGATCCGTCGAGCAAGGAGTGGAACGGGCTCTACACCTTCACGCGCACCGCGGCCGGCGTCGGGCTCGAGGTCCTGTCGGTGAGCTCGCTCGAGTGGAGCGACCTCGACGAGGGCGACATCCTCGTCCTCGTCTACCCGCTGCAGCGGGTCGAGCCCTCGCGGCTGGCGGCGTTCGTGCAGGCGGGCGGCCACGTCGTCGTCGCCGACGACTTCGGCGAGGCCGGCGACGCGCTCGCGCGCATGGGGCTCCTGCGCGCCGACGTCGGCACGCCGCAGGCCGGCACGTACTACCGCTCGCGCCTCTATGCCCCGGTCGCGGTGCCGCTCACCGCCGGCCACCCGCTCGTCGACGGCGTGACCGAGGTCGTCGCCAACCACCCGGCGGTCCTCACCGACGTGCGGGGCGCCGTGCCCATCCTCGGCTTCGGCGCCGGCCAGGGCGCGATCGTCGTCGCCGGCGAGCACGGAACCGGGCGCTTCGTCGTGGTGTCGGACCCGAGCATCTTCATCAACCGGATGCTCCAGTTCCCCGGCAACCTGAGCCTCACCGTCAACATCCTGCGCTGGCTCGATCGCGACGGCCGCGCCGACCGCGTCGTGCTCCTGCGCGGCGACGTGCCGATGTTCGGCGAGCCGCGCCCGTTCATCGACGACGCGGGCATGGATCGCTTCGGGCGCTCGGTCGCCGGCGTGAACCGGTGGCTCGAGCAGCGCAACGACTGGCTGCTCACGCCGATCGCGATGCGCGTGATCGGCGGGCTGCTCGCCGTGGCGCTCGCCCTGCTCGCGATCGCGGCGATGCCGCCGTGGCGGCGCCTGCCGCTCGACGGGCGCTGGCTGCGCCTCATCCGCCCGGAGCGCCCCGCCGACCTCCCGCAGAT
>JAIOII010000661.1 GCA_019912685.1 Kofleriaceae bacterium | reverse complement strand
CGACGCCGAGACCGCGTCGGCGCGCGCCGGCGCGGTCTCGGCGTCGTGCGCGAACGCGCAGCGGTCGCGCGGCGTGTCCCACAGGAAGTCGAGCTCGACCCCGTCGAGGAGCGGCCGCGCCTCGTGCTCGAGCGCGAGCGCGGCCCGCAAGCCCTCGATCGTGTCGGAGTTGGCCGGCGACGTGTCGCCGGTGCAGTTCGCGTTGTGACAGATGACGAGCGTGCGCGGGCGATCGCACGCCGCCGCGGCGAGCACGAGCGCGCCGGCGAACGCGGTCAGAGCTCCCATGCGTGCTCGATCCGCAGGTACATCGCCGGCTGGATCACGTCGAGGACGCGATCGTCGGTCGGGAAGACGTCCGTCCCGAGCCCGGCCCCGTGCTGCACGGCGACGAACGCGAGCTCGAACCCGAGCTCCGCGCGCACGCCGCGCACGACGCACGGCAACGTGACGGTCGCCCCCGCGAGCAGGTGCTGGTGAAGTCGCGTGCCCCCGGCGAGATCGAACGTCACCGTCCGCCACCCCGCCGTCACCGCCCACGCCGGGTGCGCCGCCGACGGCCGCCACGCGCCGACCAGATCCAGATCGTGCTCGCCGTCGGTGAAGTACAGCGGATCGACGACGAGAGTCGCTTCGAACCGCTCGCCGCGCACGCCCCCGTGCACGCGCGCCTGGTGCACGCCGGGGTCCGTCCGCAGTTGCACGCCCACGAGGGCGCTGATGTCGGCCGCCGCCACGCCCACCATCATCGTCAGCGCGAGCGCGATTCCGAGCAGCTTCATCGTCCAGTCGCGGCGCCCGCCGAATTGCTTCGATACGATCGAGCGCCTCGATGAGCCTAGTAGAAGTAGACGCCTGGATCGAGCGTGCCCTGCAGCGGCTGCACGCGCACCGATGTCGTCGCCGTGCCGTCGGCGGCCATGGCGAAGCCATTGACGGCGCCCGCATAGATCATCGACGCCGTGCCGGCAGGCAACCAGGGGCCGCCGTTGTAGAGATCGAGCTGGGGACGATCCTCCTCGAAGCGTGCCTGCATCCATCCGACCTCGACCGGCCCGAGCGTGGCGAGTCGCTGCAGCATGTACGCGTCGTCCCAACCGCACTCGTCGGCGATGACCGGTCCCGCACCGGGATCGAGCAACACGACCTTGAAGCGCCGCGTGGAGGTCGACCGGACCGCGAAGCCTGTCGACACGGGCGTCAGCGAGACCTTGCACCAGCTCGTCGCCCCTTCGGCCGTCAGGTTCACCTCGAACGTCGACGATCGCATGACGCCGTCCAGGCGAAACTGACTTCGGATGCCCGCATCATCAACCGCAAGGACACCGTGCACCGTCGAGACGCGGAACACCGGCATCGGTTCGGGCGTTGGGTCAAGTCCCAAAGTTTGTGTGAACGCCTGAAGGGAGAACGACGTGGTTGGGTGGTGGTGTCGCGCGGACGCGACGTGGTTGATCGCGCCGCCGGGGGCGGCCGCGCGATGCGGTCCTCGCTCGAGGCAGGAGCCTCGT
>JAIOII010000660.1 GCA_019912685.1 Kofleriaceae bacterium | reverse complement strand
GTGACGCAGCTCACCGCGCAGCTCGAGCTGGTGCGCTTCGCCGACACGGTCGACGACACCGCCGCCGAGCTCGCCGCCGCCGGCCACCACCGGCGCATAGAGCGGCCACAGCGCCAGGAGCAGGAGCGCGTCGACCGCGCTCGCGCGTCCCCTGGCGATCGCGACGAGCGCGATCACCGCGCCGACGCCGGCATACCCGATCGCCAGATCGACGACGGTCACGGCGCCGCCTCCGGCACGGGCGCCTCGTCGCGCAGGTAGATGCCGCGCGCCGAGCGCGTCGAGCCGAGCACGGCGTCGTAGAGGCTGCCCTCGACCGCGCGCACGAAGGGCACGTCCGGCGTCCGCGGGCGCACGAGCCACGGCCGCGACGTCCACGCGGCCTGCGCGCCCACCGCGGTGAACACCGTCGCGAAGAGCGCGAGCACCAACCCCGCGTCCTTGCCCGACACGCGGTGCAGCCCGGCCGCCATCACGGCGATGCTGACCAGCCCGCTCAGCCCGCCGCAGCACACCGTCATCAGGATCGACGCGTGATACGGGAGCTCGATCGCGCGCGCCACCAGCATGACCGGCACCAGCGCGACCATCACCAGCGCACCGGTCGCGAGCGCGGTGATCACGAGCGCGACATCTGTCGCGAGGCTCGCTGGCCGCCCGACCGCCCGGCCGATCGCCGTCAGCGCCGGCGCGCACAGGGCCGCCGTGACGAGCAGCGCCACCGGCAGCTTCGCCGCCGCGTACACGATCTGCATCCCCCCGCGGAAGCTCCCCATCGCCGCGCCGGTGATCGCCGCACCGACGACGATGGTCAGCACGAACACGCGCATCAGCTCCGCCAGCCGCTCTCCCCGCTCGATCCGCGCGAGCACGCTCCGCCGATCCCGCAACAGCTGATCGACCAGCCCCAGCCCGCTCGCGCGCTCGATCTGACCCGTGCCCGTGCCCGTGCCCGTGCCCGATCCGGCCTCCCCGACGCCGCCCATCACCGCGTCTCCGCCGATCACAGCACCACCTCCATCGTCAGCTCCGCGAACAACCGCGCGCCGATCACCACCGCGATCCCCGCCCACGTCCAGAACAGCACCCGTCGCCCGATCGCGAGCTCCCCACCACGACCTCCTCCTTCTCGTCCGTACAGCTCTCCGTACAGCCGCCGCAGCCCGATCACCGCGCCGACGCCGACCGTCGCCGCGCCGAGCACGAACGCCGTCCTCTCTCCCGAGCTCACGCCCAGGAACAGGAGCGGCAAGCCGAGCCCCGCGTACACGAGGCCGAGCGAGCACAGGGCCGTCCCCACCGCCCGCATCACGCGGCCGATCGGCGGGGCGGCGCCGAACGCCGCGGTCGCGATGTACAGCGCCGGCAAGGTCAGCGCGGCGACGGCGAACACGACCGCCGGCACCGCGACCAGCGGCGCGGGATCGCTCAGTCGCAGCGCGAGCACGCCGCCGACGGCCAGCGGGCCGGCCGCCGCGGCGGCGATCGTCGCGGGAGATGTTGCGCTCGTATTCGAAGTCTCGGTCTCCACAGGGCAGCTCCTTCGTTGTTCGCCGAGGAGACGCCTCGCCCGTCCAGCCGCCGTGCGCGCGGCGCGCAGACGCGAAGGACGGATCGTGAAGATCCTGCGCAGGCGGCGGCTACCCCGCGATCGGCGCGAACGCGATCACCGAGTACGCGATCGCCTCGTCCCGCCCGGGGTTCGCGTAGCCGTGGCGCTGGTCGCCGCGGAACACGACGACGTCGCCGGCCTCGAGCAGGAAGCCGTCGCCCGCGACGAACAGCTGCACCTGGCCGCGCTCGCACGCGAGGTACTCCCGCGTCCCCGGCGCGTGCGGCACGCCGGTCATGCGCGCACCGGCCGCCAGCGTCATCCGCTCCATGTCGAGGCCGGGCAGCGGCTCGGGCAAGAGCTTGCGCACGCTCACCGGGCCGCGCTGCCGCACCGGGAGCTCGCTCGCGCGCAGGTGCCGCACCGGCGTGCGCGGCGACGCGAGCAGCTCGTCGAGGCGGACCTGCAGGGCGTCGGCGACGCGCGTGAGCACCTGCAACGTCGGGTTCGCGCTGCCGGACTCGAGGAGCGACCACGTCGCGCGCGGGACGCCGGCGATCCTGGCGATCTGCTGCTGCGACAGGCCACGCGCCTCGCGGATCGCCCGCACGTTCGCGGCCAGGTGATCACTCGGTAGCCCGCGGTTGCCCATCGATTGGCCTCCTGCCAGCAGAATGGCACAGGAGATGACTCCCTGGCAGGGGCGACGCACCCTCGGCGCATGGACCTCCGCGACCAGAACGTGATCGTCACCGGCGCGAGCCGCGGCCTCGGCCGCGGCTCGCGCCGGTGACGAT
>JAIOII010000659.1 GCA_019912685.1 Kofleriaceae bacterium | reverse complement strand
CCGGGGACGGGCTGCGCGCGCTGCTGCACGGCCACCACGACCTTCGCACGGTGATCGCCTCCGCGCAGATCAACGCCGACCTGCTCGCGCGCAGGCTCGGACCGCGAGCGCCGACCGACGAGAACATGGATGCGATGGTCGCGCACCTGCGCGAGGATCTGGGCGAGCTCCGCGCCCAGGTCGAGCAGGTGAAGGGCCGCGCGCTCGAGGAGCTCGCCGGGCTCGAGGCGCGCACGCCGGTCGCGGTCGATCCGACCCTCGCCGACGTGATCGCGGCGCTCGCGCCGCGGTTCCCGCGCGTCGCGATCGAGGCCGACGGGGGCGCTCGCTCGGTGCTGGTGGCCGGCGGCCCGCAGAGCCTGCGCCGCATCGTGGCCAACCTCGTGATCAATGCGTGTGAGGGCGATGGTCGTCGTGCCGCCCGCCGCGTGGACGTGCGCGCGAGAGAGAGCGGCGCAAAGACGATCGCGATCGAGATCCTCGACGACGGTCCTGGCTTGCCAGCGCACGTGCTGGCCGTGCCGCCGGGGGAGGGGCTGTCGACGAAGCCGGTCGGCACCGGCGTCGGCATCGGTCTGGTCGACGGGCTCGTCCGCGCGAGCGGCGGGTCGTTGTCGTGGACGAACCGCGAGGGCGGCGGCGCCCGGGTGGTCGTCGAGCTGCCGGCGGCGGACGTGTCCGCGTGAAGCGCCCGCGGAGTTGCTTCACCTGTTGCGCGGCGCTCGTCATACTGACCGTCGCGACCGCCGCGGCGAGCGCCGACGACGGCGGCGGCGGCTGGAGCGGCGGGGCGGTGCCGTTCGTCAACTACGACGCCGACGCCGGGTTCGGCGCGGGCGCGATCGGCTCGCTGTCGCTGCACCGCCCGCACGCGGCGCCCCATCGCGCGTCGTTCCTCCTCCAGGCGTTCGTCAGCTCCGAGCGCGTGCAGGCCCACGAGCTGCGCTGGGACGTGGTCCTGCCGAGCCATCCCGGGCTGCGTGTCTTCGGACGCGCCGCGTACTTCGCCTCGGTGAACCGCAACTACTGCGGCCTGGGCAACGCCGTCACCTGCGACCCCGCCGTGGCCGAGGCGGCCGCCGACGCCGCCGGCCTCGCCATGGGCAGCGACGCACGCGCCGACTTCGTCCGTCACTATCATCACGTGCGCTTCCTCGCCGGTACGTTTCACCTCGGCGCACGGTGGCGCACCGGCCGCCGCGCGCTCAGCGGCTTCGCGCAGTGGCGCGCGCTCTACATCCAGCCGGGAACCTGGCGCGATCGCGGTCCGTATCCCGGCAGCATGTACGCGACCGATCATCCCGACGGCGAGCCCGGTCTGATCAGCGCGCCGCAGGTCGGCGTCATGTTCGACACGCGCGACTCCGAGACCATCCCGTCGCGCGGACGGTGGCTCGAGGCGTCGCTACGCGGCGGCGGCACCGTCACCGGCAGCGCCTGGTCCTTCCTCGGCGGGAACGTCAGCGCACGCCTCTACCACGGGGTGGCGCCGGGGGTGGTCTCGGCCACGCGCCTCGTCGCCGACGGCCTGGCCGGTTCGCCCCCGGTGGCGGAGCTCGGCCAGGTGAATGCAGCGGAGTCCTACGTCGCCTTCGGCGGGCAGAGCGCCGGTCGCGGCATCCGCGAGCACCGCTTCATCGGGGCGATCAAGCTGCTCGCGCAGGAGGAGCTTCGCGTCCAGCTCTCGCGGCGCTGGGTGGGCGTCGGGTTCGTCGACGCGGGGTGGATCGCGGTCGACTGGGACCGCGTCGGCGGCGACCCGGCGCGCGTGCTCTGGAGCACGGGCGCCGGCCTGCGCCACGTGCGCAACTCTGGCTTCATCCTGCGCGCCGACGTCGGCGTCAGCCCGATCGAAGGCTGGACGCCGCAGCTCTACCTGTACCTCGGGCACCTCTACTGATCAGCGCCGCCGGGGGACTTCCTCCGCGATGCGGTCGGCGCCAAGATCGATCCGCCCTGAGCCACCGCCTGAAAAGTTGTCAAAGTTGCCACCGTCCCCAAATGGAACGCGTTTCATTTGGGGACGGTGGCAACTTTGACAACTTTTCCTCAGTTCCAGAAGCCGAAGGAGAGGCCGGCGTTGCCGAAGCGGGGCGCGAAGTCGCCGGTGAGGCCCAGGCGGAGCCGGTACTTCTTGTTCCACCAGAAGCGGAAGGTGAAGAAGCCGACCTCGACGCCCGCGGTCAGGTGCGGGCGGCCGCGCACGTCGGCGAAGCGGCCCGGCTCCCAGTACGTGCCGCCGCGCAGGCGCAGGCGGCCGGGCAGGGCTTCCCACTCGGCGCCGAGGTTGGCGCCGAACGAGACGTGCCGGCCCGAGCGCTGCCACGTGTTCCGGGAGAACGCCTCGAGGCCCATGCCGTCGCCGACGAGGCGCAGGTCGGCGGCGACGATGACCGCGCGCTCGTCGCGGAACTTGCCGCCGACGAACTGGTTCCAGCGCGTCGGCCCGAGGCGCCACGCGACGCCCGCCGCGACCTCCCACGGCACGGCGACGCGCTCGGGGAGGATGTAGCCCTCGCAGTCGACCGGGTCGCAGGCCGCGACGTTCACGTTGCGTCCCGTCACCGGCAGCCCGAGCGTCGCGCCGACGCGCAGGTCCTCGCCGTACGGACGGTAGAGCACGCCGCCCTCGAGGCTCGCGCCGGTGATCGTGAAGAGCGAGCGAGCGCCCGCCACGTCGAGCGTGCCGGCGCGGATCGCCGCGCCCGCCGCCCATGTCTCGTCGCCCCACGTGTCGGCCACGGCGAGCTTGGCCACGGTCGCGACCGCCGACAGCTCGCCGCCGCCCGTGTCGGTCAGGCGCTCGCGCTGCGTCGACACGACGAGCGCCGCGCCCCACCCGTAGTACATGCCGGCGATCCCGGCGCTGCCCGTCGTCGACGTGCGGCCGTCATCGACGATGCCGTTGTTGTCGAAGTCGCTCGCGTACACCGCCTCCATCGCGTCGACGTGCCAGTCCCAGTCCCACCAGCCCGTCGACGTCGCCTTGCGCACCGCCGGGGCCGCCGGGTTGCCGAGCGTCCCCGCCGAGCCCTCGGCGAGCGCGACCTGCACGCCGCCCATGCCGACGATGCGCGCGCTGCCGAGCGCCGCCCCGCGGTACAGGTCGAGCGCCCAGTCGCGGTCGGTGATCGGCACCGGCTCCTCGGCGGCGGCGGTGCGCGCCGTCACGAGCACGACGGCGAGAATCCCCAGGGCGACGGCGCGCACGGTCCGATCATACAAGTTACAGTTGCCGCGATGGCCGGCCGCGAACGCGACGACGTGCGGGTGTCACCCGCCGACGGCGACACCGCCGCCGTCATCCCGTTCCGCCGCCACCTCGTCCTGCCCGGGCTCGTGCTCGGCGTCGCCGAGGCGATCCTCGTCGGCTATCCGCTGTGGAGCCTCTTCGAGCTCGGCAAGCTCCCCACGAGCACGCTCGCGCGCGTCGGCATCCCGGTGCTCGTCGGCGCCGTGCTCGCGTGGGGCACGGCGATCACGGCGTGGCTCATGCCCATCCGCGCGTGTGCCGCCGCGCGTCGTCGCGGCGAGCGGGTCTCCAAGGAGCTCGCCGCGCGCGGCTATCGCGGCGTGCTCAAGACGCCGCTCCGCGTCTTCATCGCGCGCACCGCCCTCTGGATCGCGATGGCGGGCGCCGCCGGCATCTCGTTCGTGCGCTACCACGGCTGGGACTCCGGGCAGGCGCTCGCGATGGCGTCGCTCGCCGGCATGCACGCCGCGCCGATCGCGGGCGCCCGCGCGCTCTGGGTCGGCCGCGTCCTCGACGCCGTCCGTGCGCGGCTCTTCGTCGTCAACCCGCCGCTGCGCGGCTACGCCGACGATCACTTCCGCCGCCTGCTCCTCATGTCGATCGTGATCGCCGCCGGTGCGCTCGCGATGCACGCCGCCTTCCTCTACTACTTCGTGCCGATCACGCACGAGCAGTACCTCGCGCTCGAGACGTACCTGCCGTCGATGGCGGCCGGCGGCTGGTGCGCGTGGACGCTGGCCGCGCGCCGCCTCACGCGCCCGCTCGGACGCTACCTCGAGGCGGCGGCCGGCGACGGCGGCGACGCCGCGCAGGCGGGCAACGCGACGCAGGTCTATCGCCTCGCGCAGTCCTTGCCGTACCGCCTCGCGCTCGTCGGCCTCGGCACGTGGGCGGCGATCACGCTCGCCACCGCGCTCCTCGCGCGCTGGTACCTCGCGATCGAGCTCGACAACACGATCGTCAGCGCGGTCGCCATCGTCGCGGTCGCGCTCGCCGCCGGCATCTACGAGACCCTCGGCCACCGCGAGAACCTGCGGCCGCTGCTCGCGCACCTGTCCGCGCGCTATCGCATCCCGGTGCGCGCGATCGCGCCGTCGCTCGGCCTGCGCGCCAAGCTCATGCTGTCGTTCGGCGGCGTCGTCGTCCTTGCCTGCGGCATGGCCCTCCTCTGGGGCTTCGTGCAGTACAAGAACCTGTCGCAGGAGGCCGTCGCGCGGCAGGCATCGGTCGGGCTCGCGTGGGTGCGCTCCGAGGTGCAGGCCGCCGCCG
>JAIOII010000658.1 GCA_019912685.1 Kofleriaceae bacterium | reverse complement strand
AGCGCGAGGAGCGACGCGGTCGCGCGCACGTCGGCCGGCGTCGGGCGGCCCCAGACGGCGAAGCCCCAGAGGTCCGGGCGCGCGCAGAAGACGAGGCCGCTGCCGCCCGCGAGATACCTCCCCGCGGGCGCCGCGCGATAGCTGGCGACGTCGGGCGCGGGGGTTAACGTCACGATCGCACCTCAGCGCGGGACGCCGTAGAAGTAGTAGCCACGGCCGCCGAGCGAGTGCGTGTACGTGCCGTAGGTCCAGCGGAAGCGATCGCCGAACGGCGCGACCATGTCGCGCAGCTCCGACTCCTCGTAGATGCGCATCGTCGAGACCAGCCCGTCCCAGGTGCCGGCGGCGAGCGCGATCGGCGTCGCCCACACGAGGAGCGCCTTCTTGAGGCGGTCGCGCTTCGCGAGCAGCGGGTCGGCGTAGAGCGCGGCGAGGCCGGCGGGGCCGAACGCGAGGAAGCTGAGCGGGTTCCGCACCAGCGCCTCGGAGATGAAGATGCCGCGCGAGCCGGCGACGGCGTCGGCCAGGATCGCGCGCGCGAGCGGCGGCGGGAAGTGATGGAACGCGTTGATGACGACGCGGGCGCGGCCGGCGGCGAGGTCGGCCGGGATCGCGGTCGCGTCGACCGGCTCCTCGACGAAGTCGATGACGCCGGGGTGCTCGCGCTGGACGGCGCTCCAGGCCTCGGGGCGCGGGTAGAGATCGGTGAGGAGGAAGCGCGGCGCGGCGCCGCGGACGCCGAGCTCGGCGGCGAGCACGCCGGCCGGACCGCCGGCGCCCGAGCACAGGTCGAGGATCTCGTCGGTGCCGGCGGTCGCCAGGAACCGCTGGAACGGCTCGACGAGGCCGCGCATCATGCGGCCCCAGCGCAGCGAGCGCGAGAGGCTCTCGACGATGATGTCGCGGAGGGCCGCGGGCGTGGCCTCGAGATCGTTCCACTCGACGAGCTGCATGCGCGGCAACATGGGTGGAGCGTGCCGGTCGTGGCGCGATCCTGCAAGCGCCTGGCGCGGGTCTGGAAGCGGCGGGGTGCGCGCCGGCGCACGCTCCATCCCGTGAGCGGCAATCGCTTCGACTTCTTCATCGCGCTCGACGGGCACGGCCTGAACGGCTTCGAGGGCTGGGCCGGCGTCGCGCGCCTGCGCTGCGATCCCGACGCCGACACGTGGACGCCGGAGGTGCGCTTCTACGCCGGCGTCGCCGGCGGGCACGCGACGCAGCTCGCGCCCGGCGGCGCGACCGGCTTCCTCGGCAACCTGTCGCAGCTCCTCCTCTTCTACGATCCGCGCACGCTCGACGAGGTCGCGCGCTTCTCCACGCTCCGCTTCGGCGCGCCGCGCCGCTTCTACGAGAGCCAGACCCACGTGGTGTGGCTCGACGCGCGCACGTTCGTGACCGCGATCGGCGCCGACTTCTGGCGCTTCTCGCTCGACGCGCTCGAGCGGCCGGAGCGGCTCGGCGCGCACGGCGTCACCTTGCCGCACGCGGTCAAGCGCTCGCCGTCGGGGAAGTACCTCTTCTACGGCGCGATGGACGTGCACGACACGTTCGCCAACCAGCTCGGCGTGTTCGACCTGGCGGCCGGCACCGCGCGCGTCGTCGCGCTGCCGGCGACGGCGTGGCACCTCGGCGTGCACCCGACGCAGGACGTGTGCTACGCGCCGACCCAGCGCTGCCGGCCGCAGGACGGCGACTTCACCGAGTACGTGATCGAGGACTTCAAGAACTACCTGTTCGAGATCGACGGGGCCGAGGCGCGCGTGAACCGTCACCTCGCCATCCCGCGCGATCTGCCGGGCGCGCTCACGTCGGACGTCGTGGTCACCGCCGACGAGGTCCTCTACAACTGCTGCGCGTCGGGCGCGATCGCGCGCGTC
This sequence comes from Kofleriaceae bacterium, assembly GCA_019912685.1. Classification (GTDB taxonomy): domain Bacteria; phylum Myxococcota_A; class Polyangia; order Haliangiales; family Haliangiaceae; genus UBA2376. Next base: position 1,530 of record JAIOII010000658.1, on the reverse strand, counting down.
GAGCTCGCCGGCTTCGATCGCGTGCGCTGGGTGAACGAGCACCCGGGGCCGCTCGGCCAGCTCAAGGGGCTGCGCGTCGGGCTCGCCAACCTGGTCGAGGCGGCGGCGCGCGCCAACCTCGTCGGCCAGCCGCACCTCCTGGTCAAGGCGGCGCGCGCCGCGCGCGGCAGCCTGCTCGACGGCAGCTACGGCCTCGGGCTCTCGCCGTGCCGCCGCTTCCTCCTGTCGGCGCACCGCGGCCTCAACACCGTCATCGTCTATCGCTACCCCGAGCTCGTCGTGCACCGGCGGATCGCGTTCCCCGAGATGCGCACGTTCGCGCGCCACCTCGGACGTTTCAGCGATCCGCGCATCGGCTTCCACCACGCGACGATCGGAGTCGCTCATGGCTGACTTCGTCCCGCTCACCGACGCCTCGCCGTTCCGCCGCATGGCCGCCGCCATGTGGGGCCAGCCGCGCGACCCGTCGATCTACGGCACGATGGACATCGACGCGGCGCCCGCGCTCGCGTTCCTCGCCGCGCACGGCGCGCGCACGCAGCAGAAGCTGACGGTGACGCACCTCGTGGCGCGCGCGGTCGCCCTCGCCTTGCGCGATCAGCCCGAGCTGAACGCCAAGGTGCGCTTCTGGGGCAAGCTCGAGCGGCGCACGTCGATCGACGTCTTCCTGACCGTCGCCACCGACGGCGGGCGCGACCTCTCCGGCGTGCGCATCGATCGCGCCGACGAGCGCTCGCTCGTCGAGCTCGCCGCCGAGCTGGGCAGGCGCGCCGGCAACATCCGCAGCGGCGCCGATCGCAGCTACAGGAAGAGCAAGGCCGGCTTCGCGAAGCTGCCGTGGTGGCTAACGCGCGCGGCGGTCAGGGCCGGCGACCTCGCCGTCAACGAGCTGCACCTCGACCTGCCGGGCGTCGGCCTGCCGCGCGACGCGTTCGGCTCGGCGATGATCACGAGCGTCGGCATGTTCGGCATCGACACGGCGTTCGCGCCGTTCGTGCCGATGGCGCGCGTGCCGATGCTCCTACTCGTCCCCGAGGTGCGGCCACGTCCCGTCGTGGTCGGAGCCGATCGCCTCGAGGTACGTCCGGTACTCCGGCTCTGCGCCACGTTCGACCACCGTATCGTCGACGGGTTCGCCGCCGGCAAGCTCGCACGCCGGCTGCACGGCCTGTTCGCAGCTCCCGAGGCGATGGCATGACGCCCCGCGGTCGAGCCGCGCGGCGCAGGTGCGCGGGCATCTCGGCTCGGCGCCGCGGTAGCGCGAGCACGCGACGATGATGGTGCCGATGGGATCCTCGAGGTACTCGATGAGCTCGAGGTGGGCGGACTCGGGACAGGTCAGCGGGCGGTACGGCATGGTGCCTCCGTCGTGATCTGCCATCACGAATGTGCAGGCGGCGTGCCTCCGCGGGGCGACGCAAGGTCTGCGCTGTCGAGGGGAGCGACGCAACCGCTGCGGGAATCGGAGTACGCTCGGACGATGCGTCGCGTGCTTTGCTTGCTCGTGCTCGTCGGGTGTGGGGGCGGGGG
>JAIOII010000657.1 GCA_019912685.1 Kofleriaceae bacterium | reverse complement strand
ACCGTCCGGACGTCGCGCTCGGCGCGCCGTGCACCGACGGCGCCGCCGTCCTCGGGTGGCGCGCTCGAGTGGCCGCTCGTCGCCGCGTTGCTCGTCGTGCTCGCGCTGCGGCGCTGACGGCGTTCGGCTCGGACACCTGTCCGCTGTCCGCGGACACGTCGCGCGGACACGCGACGACACCCCGCAGAATCGCGCACCTGCGAGAGCAAGCGGACGGCACGCTCGCTGCACATGCGTCCCGGCGAACGCGGAGCCCATCGGTGCCGCACAGCTCTGGAGGAACGTATGCAGAACCGACCGAACGGCAGGCACTGGACGACCCGCGCCTGTCTCTTCCTGGCCCTGACGCTCGCGGGATGTCTCGATCCCGGCGATCCCGGAAATCTCGTCCCGCCCACGGTCGACGAGGATCCGTCGCTGCCCTCGATCGAGATCGCCGACACCAGGCTCCACGCCGAGGCGTTCGGCGATCCGGACGCGCCGCTCGTGATCACGCTCCACGGCGGTCCCGGCGTCGACCACCGCTCGATGCTGCCGCTGCAGCGCCTCGCCGACGAGGGCTACCGCGTCGTGTTCTGGGACAACCGCGGCGCCGGACTCTCGCGGCGTCACGACGCGAGCACCTACGGCTTCGACGGTTACCTCGAGGACCTCCGGCTCGTGGTCGAGCACTACACCACGCGACCCGACCAGCCGCTCGTGTTCATCGGCCACTCGTGGGGCGCGATGTACGCGACGTGGTTCATCAACGAGTACGGCGACTACGACGGCCGCGTGAAGGGCGCGATCCTCAGCGAGCCCGGCGCGTTCACCCGCGCGCAGCTCGACGACTACATGGCCGCGCTCGAGGGCGAGATCAGCTTCACGGGTGAGCAGCTGAACGACGCCCTGTGGTCGCGTCAGTTCATGTCCGCGGCCGACCACGCTCGCGCCGATTACCTGGCCTCGATCATCTCCTTCGGGGGCCTCCCGTCCGAGGCCCACGATCCGGACAACCCGATCCCGTCGTGGCGCTACGGCGCCGTCGTCGGCGCGCAGCTGGTCAAGCTCGCCAAGGAGAGCGACTTCGACTGGACCACGAACCTGTCGGCGTTCCCGCGCAAGGTGCTGTTCCTGTGCGGTGACCGCAACACGATCCAGACGCCCGAGCACCAGCGCCGGCTCGCCGCCGCGTATCCCGACGCCGAGGTCATCTCGATGGAGGGCGGTCACGAGCTGCAGTGGGAGCACCCCGACGAGTACCTCGCGCACACGCGGGACTACTTCGCCGAGATTGGCTTCGCCGGGGCGGAGGTGTCGCCATGAAGACCCTCGGACTCGTCGTCGCCCTCGCGCTCCTCGCGCCCCTCACCGCTCACGCCCAGGAGATCAACCTCAGCTCGCTCGACGAGGAGCCGAACCGGGTGCACGTCACCACCGGCGCCGAGTACGGCTTCATCGCGAGCGCCGGCTACAGCCGTATCCTGCCGTTCCTCGACCGCCGGGTGGTGCTCACCGGTGAAGCGACGCTGCCCTGGGCGTCGCTCGACCTCGCCGACTTCGGCGTGCGCGCCCAGGCGCTCGTGCCGATCGTCGGGAGCGCGCGGTGGAAGCTCGCGGGCGCGTTCTCCCCGGCGGTGCGCGCCACCGAGAACAAGGTCAACCGCATGGTCGACGCCGGCGTCGACGTCGGGCTGGTGGGCGGTCTCTACACCGACTCGTGGTTCGTCGCGCTCGAGTCGGGCGTCGACCTGCTCCTCGCCACCCACGTCACGCACTCCGACTCGTACCGCATGCTCGTCCATCCCGGCGCGCAGGATGGCTGGTACGGGAACGCGGGTGGCAACCTGCGCGGCGGACTGCAGGCCGGCGTCGCGTTCTCGCGCTACGACGTGATCCTGCGCGCCGGCCAGGTCCGCGACGTCGGCGGCGGGCCACCGCTCATTCCGTTCTACGGGACGCTGACGATGGACGCGCGCTGGTGACGCCGACCAGGATCCGTCGCTCGAACCAGAACGTCCCGAAGGGCAGGAGCGAGGCGATGACGCCGACGATGAGGTGGCGGCGAGGCCAGGCGTGCGCCTCGGCCGCGCGCCAGAGCGCCGCGAGGAACAGCAGGAAGAGCACGCCGTGCAGCATGCCGACGACGCGCACCGCGAGCGGCTGGCCGGCGAGATACTTGAGCGGCATCGCGACGCCGAGGAGGAGCAGGAACGAGGCGCCCTCGAGGCGACCGATCCAGATGAGCTGACGCAGGACGGCGGACACGCGCCTAGGATGCCCGGAACCGCCGGCGCACGCACCCTGCGGGCGCGGGACGTCGTGCTCCCACCGGCCCCGGGCGTGTGGCCGTGCGCCAGGATCAGCGGCGCTGCGCCGGCGGGCGCATCGTATCGGCGAGGCAGTCGGGGCAGTAGCGCTCGGGGCCGCGGTAGGCGCAGACGCGGCACTCGAGCTCGGGCGGGTCGCCGTCGGCGTCGGGCCGCGGGCGGCGCGCGACGGCGCGCTCGCGCTCCTCGGTCTGGATGCGATCGGGATCGCCGAGCAGCTGATCCAGCAACCAGAACATCGACATGATCCAGGGATACGCTCGAGGCGGGCGTGCGGCAACCTGGCCGTGTGGCCGGGGCGCAGGGTCAGCACGGCATCGTGAGGAGGATCGCGAAGACCTTCGAGTCGGCGATCGCGTCCCAGGCGGAGGTGCCGCTGTGCTCGACGCCGTCGGCGCGCGAGCCGGGTGGCGGGAAGCGCAGGTAGATGACGTCGCCCTGGTCGGGGCTCGTGCAGTCGGGGGCGATCGCGGTGCGCCGGAGCTCGCACTGCATCAGGTCGCCGAAGTTGGTGCACGCGATGAAGCCGTGCGAGGGCGCCTGCGCCTGGATCTCGGACGCGATCATCCCGACACGGATCCCGGCGGGGCCCGGGACGCGCGGATCGAGGAGCTGGAGCGGCTTGCCGTCGGCGGCGCGCATCACGGGGCGGCCGTCGTCGACGAGCGTGACGTACTCGCCGTCGCGCACGACGGCGCACCCACCGACACGATCGCGGCCCGACGGGTACAGGTCGTCGACGGTGGCGGCGCCGCACGGC
>JAIOII010000656.1 GCA_019912685.1 Kofleriaceae bacterium | reverse complement strand
CACGTGGGAGCGTCCGCGCAGCGAGACCCGGGGCGCGCGCCTGCTCACGGCGGCCTTGCGCCTCGACTGGCGCCGGCGCAGCCGCGACGAGGAGCTCGTCCGCCCGCCGGGGCTCGCCGGCGACATCACGACCAACCCGATCATCACGAACACGGGGACGGTCGGGCTCACGCTCACGTGGGACCAGCGGCGCGACGCGCGCGGCAACCTGAACCCGCTCGCGCCCGAGCAAGGCTTCCGCCTCGAGGCGGGCGCGGCGTACGCGAGCCCGTACCTGTTCGGGCAGGACACCTTCGTCAAGCTGAACGGGCTCGGCCAGGTGTTCCTGACGCGGGGGCGGCTCCAGCTCCGGCTCGACGCGCGCTACGACCACGGGATCCCGCTCGATGGGGCGGTGCTCCTGCCCGAGGTCGAGCGCTACTTCGCGGGCGGCGACTCGACGGTGCGTGGCTTCGAGGAGGACCGGCTCGCGACCGAGATCATCGAGGAGACCGTGCCGCCGCTCGGGCAGACGACGCAGATCCGCGTGCTGCCGGCCGGCGGCAACATCCGCGCGCTCACGACCGCGGACGCGCAGGTGACGGTGTGGAAGCTCGGCGGGTTCCCGGTCGCGTCCGCGTTGTTCGTCGACGCCGGGTTGATCACGAACACCTGGACGGTGGTGAAGGTGGATGACGTGAGGCCCGCGGTCGGGACGGCGGTGCGCATGTTGCTGCCGATCGGCGCGGTGTCGCTGGAGTACGCGGTGCCGCTGTTCCCGCGGGTCGGAGATGATCCGCGGGGGCGGCTGCATTTCGCGGTCGCGCTGCGGTACTGAGACGCAGACGCTCCGTTCGTCCCGAGCGAGCCATGTTGTGGCGCATGACGCATCCGCGCCACCGCTGAACGGGCGTGCCCACGTGGGCACGTCCGAGATGCGGACAACCCACGTGGGCACGTCCGAGCTCCGGACACCCCACGTGAGTCAGCGGCGGAGGCCCCAGAGGAGGCCGATGAGTCGATCGAGCACCGGCTTCACCTCCCGCGTGTCGACTTCCCAGCCCCACGCGGCGGCGACGTCGAGCGCGCCCTGCACCTCGAACGCGCTGCCGGCGGCGATCTGGATGTGCCTTCGCCGATCCCCGCCGGCCCGCCCGCGCGACTCGGCGAGATTGAGCGCGACGCTGCTCGCGGCGCGCTGCAGCTGATCGAGGAGGTCGCGGTCGTGCTTGGCGATCACGCGGAGGAGAGGGGCGAGCTTGCGGATGAGCTCGAGGGCGACGTCGTAGGCGATGAACATGGTGTTGCTCCTGTTTGCGAAGGTGGCTACCTCCCCCCTTGCGCACCCGGCCGGGCTGCCGGGGTGGCGGGGGCGCAAGACCCTCCGCGCGCGCATCGGACCGTGCCTGGCGCGCGAGCGGTGGTGGTTGGGCAGGGCGCCGCCGCGGAGGTGAGCGGTGGGGTGACCTCCAACGTGCGAGGGGGCGCCAGGCACGGTCCGTGCGCGCTCGTCGGGTCGTTGCGATCCCCCGCCACCCCGGCAGCCCGGCCGCAAGGGGGGAGGTAGCCACCCTCGCAAACAGGAGCAACACCATGTTCATCGCCTACGAAGTCGCCCTCGAGCTCATCCGCAAGCTCGCCCCTCTTCTCCGCGTGATCGCCAAGCACGACCGCGACCTCCTCGACCAGCTGCAGCGCGCGGCCAGCAGCGTCGCCTTGAACCTCGCCGAGAGCCGGGGTCGCGCCGGCGGGGACCGGCGGCGGCACATCCAGATCGCCGCGGGCAGCGCGTTCGAGGTGCAGGGCGCGCTCGACGTCGCCGCCGCGTGGGGCTGGGACGTCGACACGCGCGAGGTGAAGCCGGTGCTCGACCGGCTCATCGGACTCCTGTGGGGCCTGCGCCGCTGACCACGTGGGGTTGTCCGGATCTCGGACGTGCCCACGTGGGCACGCCCGTTCAGCGGTGGCGCGGATGCGTCATGCGCCACAGCATCGCGAGCAGGCGCTCGACGAGCGTGCGCAGCTCGGCGGTGGCCTTGATCCAGCCCCAGCGTTCGGCGATGTCGAGCGCGGCCTTTGCCTCGTTGCAGCTGCCGGCGGCGATCTGGAAGCTGCGCCGCTGATCTCCGCCCTGGCGCAGCTGGCCCTCCGCGATGTTCAACGAGCCGCGGCGGCGGGTCGATCCACCACCACCGCCCACGCGCTGGGCACGTTCCGAATGCGCGACGGGCGCGAGGGCGCCCCGCCACGTCGCCGCCCCCGAGGACGGGGTGTTGCTACGTGTGCTCCCACGCTTCCCGCCGTCCGCGGCTCCGTCTACGTCCTTCGACTCGCGCTCGCTCGCGCTCGCCCTCGCTCAGGACGAACGGGGCGTCTGCATCTGCGTCTGCGTCTGCGTCTGCGTCCCCGTCCGCGCCTGCGCTACCGCAGCACGATCGCGATCCCCATCCCGACCACGGCGCACACCACCACCACCTTCGTGATCATCACGCCGCGCGCGCTCATCGCCATCCGCGCGGCGCCCCACGCGCCGATGACCGAGCCCACGCTCATGTACGCGGCCGGCTCCCAGTTCACGAGCCCTGCCGCGGCGAACACCGCGACCGTCGCGGCGATGTACACGAGCATGACGAGCGCCTTGAGCGCGTTCGCCTTCACCAGATCGAAGCGCAGGCCGCCGGCCAGGATCCCGAGGAACACCAGCCCGGCGCCCGCCTGCAGCACGCCGCCGTAGACGCCGGCGGCGAACAGCACCGCGTAGGCGCCCAGCCCGCGCACCACCCGCGGCTCCGTGCCCGGCGGTGGCGCGAAGCGCGACGGATTCACCAGCAACCCGACCGCCATCACCGCGAGCGTGCCGAGCAACAGCGGCTCGTACACCCGGTCCGGCAACAGCGTCGCGACCCAAGCGCCGACCAGCGCGCCGACCAGCACGGCCGGCACGATGCGCACGGCGGCGCCCTTCGGCGTCACGCCGCCCCGCGTGAACGTCGCGGCGCCGGCGAGGCACTGCGCGAAGATCGCGACGCGGCTCGACGCGTTCGCCTCGGTCGCCGGCATCCCGCCGCCGAGCAGCATGAGCGCGGGCACGAGCAGGAGCGAGCCGCCGCCGGCGAGCGTGTTGAGCGCGCCGGCGACGAGGCCGGCTCCCGCGAGCGCCGCGGCGTGGAGCGGATCCAAGACCGCTACCCTACCGCGGCGCGCGCGTTCGAGGTCGGCTCACGGAATCGCGAGCTCGACCGTCATCCGGTCGCGCGCCCAGAAGCCGTCGCGCACCTCGACGACGGCGGCCGGGTACGTCCCCGGCGCCACGCCGGCGAGCTCGACCTCGCCGCTGAAGACGCCGCTCGCGTCCGCGCCCATCCACGACCAGTCGGTGTCGAACACGCCATCGCCGTCGAAGTCGACGCGCGCGAACAGGGACGGGTCCCACGACGCCGCGCCGTCGCCGTCCCGCGCCTCGATGCGCAGGCGCCACGGCTCGAGCTCGTCCCGGCGGTGGAGCGACGCCGACATCACCGCCGGCGCGTGGTCGTACGGGATCACGTGCACCGTGCGCGACGCGCGGGTCACGCCGCCGGCCTCGTCGCGCGCCTCGACCGTGACGCGGTACACGCGCGACAGGATGCTGACGTCGTCGCCGAGCCGCGCGACGCGCGCCTGCGGCGCGTAGTCGAAGAGCATCACCTCGGGCAGCCGCAGCGGGACGAGCCGCGACGTCCACGTGCGCGGGTAGCGCTTCACGACCGCGACCGCCGACGGCGACGCGACGTCGAGCGCGTGCACGTGGCCGTCGTGGCCCACCGTCCAGATCGTGCGCGCGTCGCCGATCGCCGAGCGCTCCACGCGGTGCGGCGTCACGCCGAGCTGCCAGGCGTAGCCACGCGCGAACGCCCACGCGCTGCCGACGATCGTGAACGGCGCGTCGTCGCGGCACCCCTCCTCGCGGTCGCAGCTCGGCTGGATGCCCTGGTACAGGCGCCCGCCGAGGGCGGCGAGCTCGCCGACGTGGCCGCCGAGCTCCGCCTCGCAGCGCACGATGCGCGGGAAGAACGAGCTGCGCAGATCGACAGCGCACAGGCCGCGGAGCGCCGGCGCCGGCGCGCCCGCCGTCGTCGGCTCCTTCGACTTCGCCTCGAGCGCCATCGCCACGACCGCGTTGTCGCCGACCATGGTCGCGCCCTGGGCGGCGGTGCCGGTCACCCGCGACAGCGAGTAGATCCAGTAGGGCAGGGCGACGTCGAGCGCCTCGACGCCGGCGCCGGCGACGACGAGGTCGCCCCACGAGGTGAAGCCCGCGATCTGGTTCGCGCCGTCGATCACCGGGAACGCGCGCGCGCTGGTGCGGAGCTCGACCCGCGACGCGACGAGCTGGCCGACCTGACGGTTGGCGACCTCGTCCGTGACCTCGACTGTCCAGAAGTCGTCCGCGAACTGGCCGACGATCGCGCGCAGGGCCGGGGTCGACGTCGTCGAGAACTGGTACGTGCGCAGGCCGCCGGCCCCGGGCCGGCGGTCGCGCAGGACGATCGGCTCCATGCCCGAGCCCTTGCCGGGCACGAGGCGGATGACGAGGTCGGCGACGCGCGGGTGATCGATCGTCACCGCGACGCGCGCGGACGTGATCTTCGCGCCGTGATCGAAGCCGTGGAAGTGCGTCACGCCCCAGCCTTCGCCCTCCGGCATGTCGAGGAGCTCCTCGCTCGACGCCTCGACGGTCTTCGCCACCGAGGTGAGCTGCTTCCACTCGCGCGGCGCGGTCAGGTCGCGGAGATCGACGACCGTGAGGTAGGTGCCGAGCACGTAGAGCTGCGAGCCGCGGCGGTGGAGGTGGCTCGCCGACGTCTCGAGCACCAGCCGCGACAGGACGCGCGGCCGCGCGCGGTCGGTGATGTCCAGGATCCAGATGCCGTGCGCGCCCGCGGCCACGACGACGTGGTCGGCGTCGAGCGCGAGCACGTCGCGGATCCAGCCGCGCTGGAGCTCCGCGTCGCCCGCGGTCAGGTCGAGCTGGCTCGTGCGCAGGTCGACCGGCGTCGGCAGGCTCGCCGTGACGCTGCCGTCGGCGCCGGCCGGGCCCTTCACCACGAAGTGGTCGTCGTCGGTCGCGAGCTCGGTCGTCACGTCCAGGCGAGCGCCGGGCGCGGTCGCCGTCAGCGCGACGTCCGCGGGCGTCACGCCGTGGACGAGGCTCGGCAGGTTCGTGAGCGCGAGCACGGGCGCCATCGCGCCCGCGACGACTGGCACCTCGGCCGAGACCGTGCGCGTGAGCCCCGCCGCGTCGCGTACCTGCGCGCGGATCGTCCGCATGCCCGCCGGCAACGTCGCCGCGAACGCGCCGGGGGCGCGATACGCCGTGTCCCACGTGCCGTTGCCGTCGAGGTCGTAGCGCACCTGCGTCGAGCTGCCCTCGAAGTCGAAGGTCGTCGTCGTGAGCGTCACCGGCGCCGCGGTGCCGGCGCGCGCCGGCACGTCGAGGCGCACGTACGGCGCGGTGTTGCCGGTCGCGGACGCCGTGACGCGCAGCGCCTGGGCGCGCGGCTCGACGTTGCCGACCGAGCTCACGCCGCGCACGAAGATCGTGTGCGTGCCGGCAGGCACCGCCCCGAGCTCCACGTCGACCGCCTGGCGGCCGCGCGTGTCACCGGGCAAGGCGAACGGGAACCACGGGCCGTCCGCCGCGAACGCGATCTCGAGGCCGGTGATGCGGTTGGCGCTGTAGCGGACGTTGCCGAACGTGCGGCTCTCGCCGCGGTCGGTGATCGTGCCGGTCACGCGCACGCGGTTGCCCGCCACCGTCGCGGCGAGCTCGCTCTTCGGGAACGTGTCGCGCACCTCGACGATGCCGTCGCCGTCGGTGTCGAGCCAGCCCCACGACGCGCGCGTGTAGCCGTTGACCGCGCCGGGCTGGTTGTACTGCATGAGCGACGGCGCGCCCTCGCCCTTGCCGTTGTCGATGCCGGGCCCGCCCTCCTGGTAGAAGGCGTTGGCGTTGTAGACGCCGAGGTACCCCATGATCGAGGTCGGCGGCGAGCACGCGTCGGGGCAGTACTCGTCGTACGCGCCGAAGATGTGCCCGAACTCGTGCATGAACGTCTCGTGGCCGTAGCTCGTGTCGAGCACCGTGATCGGCCCGCCGATCCAGGCGTGCGCGCGCAGGCCAGCGGTGTAACTGGCGTTGGCCGCGACGATCACCATGAACGCGCCGTCGGCGCCGTGGCGGCGCTTGAGGTCGGCGGTGTGCTCGATCGAGGCGAGCCAGAGGTCACCCTCGGTGATCGTGCGCCCCATGATCGCCGAGAGGAGGTCGGCGGTGGCGAGGCCCTCGGTCGACGAGCCCCACTGCGCGCGCTGGCCGAACTCGTAGTCGGTGTCGACGGTGCCGGCGAGCCCGCCGGCGGCCGGCGCCGACTCGTAGTGCAGGACGAACTTCAGGTCGGCGTTGGGATCGCTCGCCGCGATCTTGTCGAGCGCGGCCTGCACCTTCAGGTACGTCTCGCGCACGAGCTCCTCGTTCCAGTCCTCGGTCGACGCGTCGATGACGCCGTTCGACTCCGGGAGGACGACCGAGACCACGATCGTGCCCGACGCGAACGGCACGGCCTGCATGTCCTCGGGATCGATCACCGGCCCGCCCGGATCGCCCTCGCCGGCGGCACGGAGATCGATCTCGGGCAGCCGGCGCGCCGGCGCCTCTTCCTCGCCCGCCGGGCGCGCGACGCGCATCGGCGCGAGGCGCTTGTCGGGCGGGACCTCGGTCGGGAACCAGCGCGCGGCGTGCACCGCGAGGAAGCGCTCCTCGAGGATCGTCGGCGACGCGAGGTCGGCCGGCGTGACGGCGCGGTCGAACGTCGCGACGACGCCGAGCCCGGCGAGCGCGGCGCCGGCGCCGCCCGGAACCTGCGCGATGACGAGGCGAGGCGCGTGGGTCGCGAGCACGGCGCCGCCGAGCCGGACGATCGCGCGCTCGAGGCGCTGACGATCGGCGACGGTCGCGGTCGGCGCGAGCACGAGCAAGGACGCCGGACGCTCGGCGAGCCCGATGACATCGAGCTCCGCCGTGGTGGTGGAGGTTGGGGTCGACGCGCCGTCGTCGGCGGTGCAGGCAGCGAGGCCGGCACCGAGCCCTGTCACGACGAGCGCGAGCTTGCGGAGAGTGTGGAGGGACATGGAGTCGGCGCGGCTTCTAACGCACCGACGTTCACGTGGTGAAGCGCCGTACAGCTACATTCCTCTGTGGTCACTCGAGTAGCCAGTCTGCGCGCGTGTGAGAACGCGATCTTGCGCTCTCATCCGATCGCCGAGGCAACGTGTGGCAACCTGTCGCAACGATCCCCGAAATGGGTTACGAGACAGCTTGACGCAGGGGCACGACAGGTCGAACCTGCGTCAGCTAACCAACGCAACTCGGATCGGGAGGAATCAAATGACGAAGCGGTCGGTCATCGCAGTGCTCTTGCTGACGTGCGTGACGTTCGGAATCTACGGAATCGTCTGGATGGTCAAGACGAAGAACGAGATGAACAGCCAGGGAGCGAGCATCCCCACGGCGTGGCTCATCATCGTCCCGGTGGTCTCCATCTGGTGGATGTGGAAGTACGCCGGCGGCGTGGAGCACGTGACCCGCGGCAAGAGCTCGCAGGTGATCGCGTTCATCCTGATGTTCGTGCTCGGTGTGATCGGCATGGCGATCATCCAGGACGCCTTCAACAAGGTCGCGGACCAGGGCCAGCTGCCCAACGCGCGCGCGATGGGCTGAGCGCTCCTGGGTCTCGATCCGGGGGGATCCGGAGCGGACTAAGCGATCGGGGCGGCTTCGGCCGCCCCGTCGTCGTTCCGGACGACCGGTTGTGCCGCCGCGGTGACGCGGGCGCGGACGCGGCGCTCGACGTTCCACAGGAGGAACGGCACGGTCAGGCTCACGGCGGTCGCGAGCGCGACGGCCACGGGCATGTGCACGAGGTGCTTGTCGACCGGGTCGCTCGCGAGGATCTGGGCCGCGCCGATCGCGCCGAGCGACGAGGCGATGTGCTGCACCGCCGACTGCATCGACATGTACTGCGCGCGCTCGTGCGGCGCCGGGATGCGCGACGCGAGCGTGGAGATCGGGACGCCGCGCAGGCTCGCCGTGCTCATGTAGGCCGTGAACACGAGCATGACCGGCACGATGGGATGCGCGGGCAGGAAGCCGATGAGGAGGCACGCGGTGACCAGCACCGTGCCGAACGCGGCGACCGGGGTGGAGCCGAAGCGGTCGACGGCGCGGCCGGTGAGCTGGACGACGAGGAAGCTCGCCGTGCCGCCCGCGAGGTAGAGGTACAGGATCTCGTCGTCGGGGTAGCCGTGGTTGTTGACGATGAAGCTGCGGACGTACGGGACGATCATGAAGATCGAGAACATCATCGCCGCCGCGGCGGCGAGCATGAGCTGCATCTCGCGGCGCCGGAGGAGCGCGAGGGTCGGCGTCGCGGTCGTCCTGGGCCCGGCGAGGTGGAGGCGCATCGAGGGGAGCTGCGAGACCGCGTAGGCCGTGACCGCGAGGCCGCAGACGGCGAGGGCGAAGAATGGCGTGCGCCACGAGCCGGCCTGCGCCGCCGCGAGGCCGGCGGGCACGCCGATCACCGACGCGACCGAGAACGCCGCCATCACCACGCCCATCGCCTTGCCGCGGCGCTCGGGCGGGACGACGTCGGCGACGATGGCGAGCGAGAGCGACGTGGCCGGGCCTCCGAACAGGCCGGCGGCGACGCGGGCGACCATCATCGAGCCCAGGCCCTGCGCCATGCCGCCGGCGGCGGTCGAGACGACGAGGCCGAGCATCGCGACGGCGAGCGCCGAGCGCCGGTCGAAGCGATCGAGGAAGCGCGCCGAGAGGAGGCCGGAGACGGCGGCGGCGGCGGTGTAGCTGCCGCCGACCCAGCCGAGGCGGGCCTCGTCGATCGCCAGCGCGCGGGCGAAGTCCGGCCCGAGCGGCATGACCATGACGAAGTCCAGCACGTTCACGAGCTGGACCAGCGCCACCAAGATGATCACCCGCCGCTCGACGACAGACGACAGCGGCGACGATCGCACGGCCCCTACTCTGACGGAGAATCCGGCAAAGCAAAGCCGTAGCGCTTCATGATCGCGGTGCCCTCCGGCGACAGGACGAAGTCGGCAAAGGCCTGGCCATGCGCCGTGCCGCCCCCGTTCTTGCAGACGGCCAGGGCCTGCACGAGCGGCGCGTGCAGCGTCTCGTCGATGAGGAGCGAGCGGCCGCCCTCGTCGACCGGCGCCAGCGAGAGCGAGACGATCCCGGCGTCGGCGTCGCCGCCCTGCGCCCACTGGAGCGTCTGCCGGATGTTCTCGGCCAGGACGAGCTTGCCCTCGAGCTGCGGCCACACCCCGGCGGCCTGGAGCGCCTCCTTGGCGGCCTTGCCGTACGGCGCGTGCTCGGGGTGCGCGATCGCGACCTTCTCGAAGCGCGGATCGGCGAGGTCGGCGAGCGAGCCGATCTTGTGCGACCGGCTCCAGGCGACGATCCGACCGCGCGCGTACGGCCGCTTGGTCGCGCCGTCGCACGCGCCCGAGCCGACCGCCTCGTCGACGAACGACACGTTGGCCGCGGCGTAGACGTCGAAGGGCGCGCCCTCGGCGAGCTGCTTGGCGAGGAGCCCGGAGCTGCCGAAGGTGAAGACCGGCTTCACGCCGGTCCGCTTCGTGAACTCGCGGCCGATCTCCTCGAACGCCTTCGCGAGGTCGGCGGCGGCGGCGATCTTCACCTGACCCTTGGCGCCGCGCCGGCAGCCGGCGGCGGCGAGGAGGACGGCCAGGAGCACGAGCAAGGGACGGACGGCGCGCGGCATCGACCCATCCTCGCCAGCGCCGCGCCGGGACGCTGTTACTCCTCGGTTACAGCGAGCGCTCACGCGACTCCTGTTAGGATAGCCACCGTGTCCAAGCGGCTCCTGCTCGTCGAGGACGAGCCCGACGTCGCGCGCCTCCTCGTCTACAACCTCGAGGCGGCGGGCTGGACGGTCACGCACGCGGCGCGCGGGCTCGATGCGCTCGCGCGGGCGCGCGTCGACGATCCGGTGGTCGTCATCCTCGACGTCATGCTGCCGGACATGTCGGGGTTCGACGTGTGCAAGCGGCTGCGCGAGGCGCCCGAGTCGGCCGACGTCGGCATCATGATGCTGACCGCGCGCGGCGATCCCGACGATCGCATCACCGGGCTCGAGGTCGGCGCCGGCGCGCACGAGGTGACGCTGGACGGCGCGCCGCTGGCGCTGCGGCCGCTCGAGTACAAGCTGCTCCTCACGCTCGCCGCGGTGCCGGGGCGCGTCTTCACCCGCGAGGATCTGCTCGCCGAGGTCTGGGACATCCGCGGCAGTGTCTCGACCCGCACTGTCGATGTCCACGTGCGCCGCCTGCGCGTGAGCCTCGGCGCCGCCGCCGACTGGATCGAGACGGTGCACGGCTTCGGCTACCGCGCCCGCCGCGACGGCGAAGCACCCGCCGGCACGAACGAGCACGCATGACCATCGGCGCCCGGCTCGTCGCGAGCTTCGTCGCGATCGTGCTGGTCGTCGGCGTCACCACGTTCGTCCTGCTCGAGCGCACGCTGGGCGCCGACCTCACCGCCGACCTCGACGCGCGCCTCGTCGCGCAGACCGAGGGCGTGGTGGCGTGGATGGAGACCGCCGGGCACCCCGAGCGGCTGGCGACGCGCCTCGCCGGCGTCGTCGGCGCGCGCGTGACGATCGTCGACGAGAACGGCATGGTGCTCGGCGACTCCGATCGCTGGGCGGACCTCGGCCGCCCGATCGGCGACGCGCCCGAGGTCGCCGACGCGTTCGCCGGCCGCACCGGGCGCGCGACGCGGCGCCTCACCGCGAAGGGCCCGCCGGTCTACCTCGTCGCCAGGGCGACGAAGGACGGCCGCGTCGTGCGCCTCGCGGTGCCGACCTCGCGCCTGGCCCACACGCGCGCCGAGC
>JAIOII010000065.1 GCA_019912685.1 Kofleriaceae bacterium | reverse complement strand
TTCTCGTCGCTGCCAGCCTCTTCAGGAAGCCAGCGCAGCGGCGCCTACGCTGCGATCCTCGCGTTCTCCTCGCCCACTAAACCTGGTGGAGAGCCGGAAGGTTCCGGCGGGCCGGCGACGGCGGGCGAAGGCGTCGTCATGAGGTCTGCGAAGATCTCCACGGCTTCGTGACGAGGGCAAGGGTTGTCCAGCCCCTTTCGTAGCTTTGTCGGACACCCTCTCGAGGAATCGATCCGATGGCTGCCAACCCTCAACATCGCTCGCAACACCCGCCGCTCGCACACGATCCGCGCGGCCTCCCGATCGCCGTGCCCGACGGCACCGCCGGCTGGCGCATCAAGCGGCAGACGGCTGGCCGGCCCAAGGTCGTGCTCGGTCCCGATCGACAGCCGTTGCGATTGCCGCTGGACGCCACGGCCTCCGACCTGCTCGACATGTGCGGCGCCGGTAGCTTCCGGCTCGATGCGATCGACGAAGTCGGCCAACCGATCGACTTCGTCACCACGGTGAGCGTCGGCGTCGACGGCTGCGGAAGCGAACCGCCGGACGGCGAACCGCTGGTGACGCCCGGCGCCCCGCGTGCCGCCGGTGGCTCGGAGCTGCGCTTCGCGCTGGAGGTCACGGCGCACATGGCGCGAGCGCAGAGCGAAGCGCTTCGCTCCATCGCGAACGCGCAGGCCGACTGGATCAAGGGGCTCGCGTCCGCGAAGGTCCTCCCGCGAAACGGGTTCGTGGCGATGCCGCCCCCGCCCGCCCCCAGCGTCGCCGAGGACGACAACGAGGAGGAGGACGAAGACGACGAGGATGACGGGCACGAGGCCGGCGCGGATCCCAGCGTGACGGTGCTGGGTCACATCGCGTCGATCGCGCGCGACGTCGGCCCCGTGCTCCAGGCGATGCTACCGAGCAAGACGCCAGGCGCCGCCGAGCATCGCAACGCCCCGCCACCGTCGAACGGCAGCAGCCCCGAGCCGTCGATCGGCGCCGTGGAGCCGGACGTCGCGACGCCGTCGATCCGGATCGCAACCATCCTCGCGCGCGTGTCACCGGAAGCGCGAGCGCTCGCGTGCCGCGTGCTCGCCCGGGATGATCAGCGCGCGCGAGACATCGCGACGGCGCTCCACACGTTGCCCGTGGACGAGGCCGTGGCGCAGCTGGACGCTGCGATCGCGAAGGACGGCTCGGCTCCGAGCGTGCCGTGCGAGCGGCCACCGGCGGTCGACCCGCTGGCGCACATGAGCGCGGTCATGTCGCGTCTCGCGCCCCACGAGCTGGCCCGCGCCCGGGCGTTGCTCGCTGCGCTCGATCCCGCGCGGCTCACCGAGCTCAAGGCCGAGCTGCTCCGCATGTCGGCCGACGAGGCCGCCGCCTACGTCCGGCAGGCGGTCGCGCAGCACGGCCAGCAGGCGGGAGGCGGTCATGTCGCTTGAGGCATCCACCGAGGACGCGAACGCGGCGATCGTGATCACCACCGATGCCGAGGCCCGCGGCAAGGCTCGCGGCCCGGCGATCATGCGCGCGGTGGCGACCGGGTTCTGCGTCGGCGCCAAGGTGCTGCTCGCCGAGCTGGGCGACGACCGGGCGCGGGCGCTGCTCGCGTTGCCCGCCGCTCCGCAGAACGATCCGGTCACGCCGCCTGTTCCCGCCGAAGTGATGAGCGCCGACGAGACCGCAGCCTTCCTCGGCGTCGATCGGAACACGGTCTACGACGCGGCGGGGCGCGGCGAGATCCCACATCGGCGGATCGGCAAACGCTTGCTGTTCAGCCGCGCGCAGCTCGTGTCATGGTTGGGTGCATGCAAGGCTGCGCCGGTCAGGAATGGATAGCCATGCCTGTCAAGCAAGCCAAGAACGGGCGCTGGCGCTACCGGGAGGTCGTCCGGCTTCCGGACGGTACCCGCGAGCGCGTCAGCGGCACTGCACGCAAGCACGTCAACACCAAGGTCGCCGCCCAGCAGGCGATGCGCGCGCACGTCGAGCGCATCCTGCACCCGGAGCGGACGCCCAGACGGAAGGAGGTCCCGACCTTCGAGGAGTGGTTCAACGGACGGTTCTGGAAGGAGTGGGTGGTCGCGCGCAAGAACAAGCCGACGGAGGTGCGCTCGAAGACGATCATCTTCGCGAAGCACCTGGAGCCAGCGTTCGGCGCGATGCCGCTCGACGAGATCGACGTCGGCGAGATCGCGCGCTTCCGCGCCCGGCTCGTCGAGGACGAGCTGAGCGAGAAGCGCATCAACAACATCCTCGTGGTGCTCTCGAAGGCGCTGCGCTACGCGCACGACTGCGAGCTGATCGCGAAGATGCCCAAGATCGGCCTGTTCAAGGTCGAGCGGCCCGAGATCGTCGCGTGGGACTTCGAGCAGTACGCTCGGCTCCTCGCGACGGCGAAGGCCGAGGGCGAGGACTGGTACGCCGCGGTGTGCCTGGCCGGTGAGGCCGGGCTCCGCGTCGGCGAGGTCAAGGAGCTGCGCTGGCGCGAGGACGTCGACATGATCGCGAGGACCATCACGGTGAACCGGCAGACCTGTGACGGGCAGACGACGACGCCCAAGGGACGGACGCGACGCGTGGTGCCGATGACCGATGCGCTGCACGATGCGCTCAAGCGGATGAGCACCATCCGCGAGGGCTACGTGGTGCGCAACGTCGATGGCTCCGCCAAGCGCGACGGCGACACCGACCACGCGATCGCGCGGATCTGTCGCAAGGCCGGCTTGCCGACCCGCTACTGGCACACCATGAGGCACTCGTACGGGACCCACGCTGCGCTGTTCGGCGTGAACCCGTGGCGGCTGCAGACATGGCTCGGCCACAAGCGGATCGACGAGACGATGCTCTACGTCCACGTGGCGGAGGCGCACGCGCGGGAGATCCCCGAGCACATCCAGCGCGCGGCCGACGGCATCGTCGATGCCGACAAGCGCGTGCTCGCGATGCTCGGCGCGCGTGGCAACGCCGTGGCAAAAACCGCGGCGGCGGTGGACGACTCCAGAATGAAATCGTCGGCTTAGTTGGCTCCCCGAAGCGCTCAATTCTCGAACCGTGCGCATCGGTGCCAAGTTCACAACGGCCCAGATGCGAGGTCTGGGGCGACGGTCACGTCCTCCGGCGCCACCGAACCGCGGCGAAGTGTTCCGGGCGATGCTCGACGCCGACGCGAAACTTACTCGCGCCGAGCTTGCCCGTCGCCTTGGCATCTCACGCGCCGCCGTCACTCAGGCGCTCCGACGTTGACGCCGAGAGGGAAGCCCCGCGACGTTTTTCCGACCATGGTCGACCGCAAGGCCGCAGACGGTGGCTCGTGTAACATCGCCGCGTGCCGTCGAACGCCTTGACGAACTTTCAGACGCGCCTTGAAGAAGTCCAGCAGCTGGTGGATGCACACCGAGCGCTTGTGCAACTCAAGAAAGCACAAGCGTTGGCCGCAACGGGCGGCCTACCGCAAGTGCTAGCTGTCGTCACAGCACTGGTAACGGCCCCGGGCAAGGGACGCCCCCCGGAGGTTCAAGCCCTCAACTCGGCGGCGATTGCGCTCTTGTCAGCGCACCTGCAGGGCTTCATCACGGACCTGTTCGACGAAACGGCTCGGCATCTGCTCGCGGGCCATGTGGCGGACATCGACGCGCTCGTAGGTGGGGCCAACACACGAGGGAACCCCAACGAACACAACATCCGTGCGCTGTTCGCGACGATCGGGTTCACCGACGTCCTGGTGGGTGTGTCGTGGCAGAAGGTCGGAAACCACTCCATGCGCGCCAAGCTGCGTTCTTTCAACGAGCTGCGAAACCGCATCGTTCACGGGAAGAGTGAGGTCGTTCGGAAGGCAACGGTGGTCCTCTACATGAGCGTCTGGCGGAACTTCGCGACCAAGCTCGACGCGAAGCTCGGCCACGAGGTGGCCAAGCAAATCGGCAAGGCCCCCTGGTAGCTACCTCGCGTAGCCTTCCTACCCTGGTCTGTCTGCCACTTCTGCAAGCTCGTCGACGACGTAGAGAACGCAACCGTCGTTAGAAAGCGCCGCCCACTCCTTCACCTTCGCACTAGGCGTCAACGACGACACCTGCGGTAGAGCCTTGAGCTTGTGATCCAACAACAGGGAAACTGCTGAGCCGCGATCCGGCGATAGCAACAGCTGTCGGATGCCATCGTGAACGCCAACGAAGATCCGTAGGCGACCTTCGGCACTGTCGATCTGAAGTTCGCGACCGCGGAAGGGTTCGCCGCGAATCTCGACGATGTCCGGCGTGACCGAGGCGCCCGGACCGCTGGCCCATTCCGGCCGCGGCCGATCGGGAAACAAGTGATCGAGGAGTTCCTCATCTGCGGTAAGCGAGGCCACTCGCGTGTAATGGCTTCGCACGATCAGCTCATCCGGCGGACCGCTGGGTTCAAGGACGATCTTCGGCCGCCCGGGAGGGTCACCGATGAGCGCTTGCGAGTGCCAGACGCTCGAATCCTTGGCGATTGCTGTCGCGACGACGACGCGGTGCGCGATCTTGCGTGTGAATCCTCGGCCGAGCCCTACCGCGGCGAGTTGGCCGCAGCCGCTCGGGATCTGTTGCTTGCGACAGTAGGTCGGTCCCGACTGCGAGCCCTTCGCCTCGAACAAGAGCATGTCGCCGCTGGGTAGCAACGCAACGTAGTCGGGTCGTCGCAGGTTACCCTGGTTCGGTCGGAGCCAACCACGGCTGATGGCGGTCGTCACGTCGAGGAATACCGCAGCACCGAACATCGAGCGCGCAGCACGAAACGCGACGCCACAGCCGAACTCGTCTGACAGCACCATCTTCTTGTGGGGGTCCAGTTCGGCCACGGCGCTTGACAATGCGAGTGATCGCCCGGTCTCCACCAGGGCCGTTCCGTACCGCAGCAACGCGTAGAGGTTCGAAGGGTCGTACAGGGTGTGTGGCTGCGTGCACGCGACACCGATATCGAGCAGAAGGTCGAGCCCCGTGAAAGCAATGCGCGGCGGAACCGGAAACGGCAGCCGCCCGACCGGTTGAGCTGGCAGGTTGAGGCTGCGCCCGAGCACGCGAAACGCCCGAATGAAGCGGCGCGCAGTCCTGACGTCTGTCGGAAGATAGATGGACGCCAAGGCTCCTACGCCTGCTCCTCGCTAGCAAACACGACCGCGCGGGCGATCCTCGGCGTACGCATCAGCGGCCACCAAAATGGGACTCCCCGCCATCCGTCTGCGGTGCCGTTCTGACGGTAAAGCATGAGCGCAGGCGCGTGCTGCGACGCCGCTGCGACGGCGGCGGTCTCGATCTGGCTGTCAACAGCAGTTTGAAAGCGGCGATCGCTCCGAATGCGAGGGAGGTCACGATTGCGCCGAACGAGTAGAACGACCTGCCCCTGTTCGGAAGGATCTGGGTTAGCGGTGGCGAGATAGCGCATGGCCGCCTTGAAGCTGCGGACCTCCCACGGCGCATCGGGTCGAAACACCAGCGATGCGGCGACGCGATCAACGATCGCCTCGGCAACATCGATCGGGATCTTCACCGCCGGAGGCGTGTCGCCATCAGCAACATGGAGCCCGATCGCTGCATCGAGCTCAGCAAGCAATGTTGCCGCCGCGGCGGGCTCCTGGGTCTGGAAGCCTGCTGGGACCTGGAGGCGTGAGTCTGGACGGACCGAGTTGATCGTCGAGAGCAGCGTCTTCGTCGGAGCGCATGGCACAAGCCGACCGCTCTGATCAGACCGCAAGAAGATCACGCCAGCATCTTGACCGCCGGCTTCGATCGCCGTGCGCAACGCCGTATCGAAGTCGTGGATCATCGCCATCGAGCCGTAGATCGCTTGGGTCGTATAGAACCGGGTGACGGCGAGATCCTCTGACGAGCGGTTCCCATACATCCGCGAGTGCTGGAGCACGGTGTCCTGCTGCGCGCGCTTCGGGCGCCGCCCGTAGAAGAACCCGATGAGATTGTCGATTGTCAGGCCACGATCGAGGATTTGCCCGCCGATGAAGATGTTGTACGGGGTCCGCAGCTGGAGCTGCCCTGACTCGTCGAGCAGTTCATCGATCTGCTTCTCTGAGTTGACGGTCGCCGTCATGACGGCGTTGAGCGCAGCCGCGAGGCCGGCACGGACCTCGGCCTGAGTTGGATAGGGGAGGCCCGCTGCGTCGAGAGAGAATGCGAGGTCGGCATGGGCGACGGCGAGTAGGTCATCGACAACTTGCTCGCCGGCTTGCGCAGCGCTCCTCAGCTCGTCGATGACACGACTCACGACCTGCGCCTGCCAACCATGGGCCGTCTTCGTTGTTTCGGTGTGGACGATGAAGCTGTACCGCAACGGCGGACGTTGAGCGCGCTGCTGCTGCCACCTCCGGATCCAGGCCCCTACGACGAACGTAACGATGGATCGGCGCAGCGACTCGATCGCTGGCGATGTAAGGCTCTCGTCGATGTCGAAGACCGCTGGGTTCTGCTCCTTGAGCACCTCCATCTCGGCCTCGCTCACGTCGATGTGCAGGTACGACGCGACACTCCCACCGACTTGGCTCTGCTCGAAGTAGTACTCACCGCCGATGTACCCGGAGTGGACCGGAACCAGCTCGGTGAAGGCAGGACGAATCGGCAGAAAGAGCCCGTTCGGTGGAACGTCGATGTCGCCGTCAGGTTGGAGGTACAGCGAGTAGGGTGTCGCCGTCACCTGCAAGAACGCAACGTCGGAAAGCTGTTGGCGGAGCGTGTCGATCTGCACTGGAATGACGGCCGCAGTGACAATGCCTCCCGTTCGCCGATAGCCCACGCTAGCGAAGTGGCTCTCCACCAGGTTTAGTGGGCGAGGAGAACGCGAGGATCGCAGCGTAGGCGCCGCTGCGCTGGCTTCCTGAAGAGGCTGGCAGCGACGAGAAGTGCGCACGGCAGCAGCGGTAGGGTGGCGGTTCCTAGGCCAACCACTCTGCCGAAGGTCCGCCGTGCGCCTCACCACTCTACTCTCCGACCTGCTCGGGTTGAAATACACCCGCGTCCGCAGTTGCTCGTTCATCGACGATGGCCTCGTGGTCGACGTCGCGCCCACCTGGCGCACGGCGCGCTGCTCCGGCTGCGGCCACAACTGCGCCGGCTACGATCGCCTCAAGGGCCGCCGGTGGCGGCACCTCGACCTCGCGGGGATGCGCTGGTACCTGCGCTATGACACGCGACGCGTCGACTGCCCTCGCTGCGGCGTCGTCGTCGAGCACGTGCCGTGGGCCGACGTCGGATCCTGGTTCACGCGGCCGTTCGAGGATCAGATCGGCTACCTCGCCCAGCGATGCGACAAGACCACGGTCCGGAAGTTGATGCGTGTGGCCTGGGCGACGGTGGGCGACATCATCCAGCGGGTCGTGAAGCGCCACCAGCGAGGCGATCTGCTCGACGGGCTCACGCACATCGGCGTCGACGAGCTGTCGTACCGCCGCCACCACGAGTACGTGACCGTGGTCGTCGATCACGACACGCAGCGCATCGTCTGGGCGAAGAGGGGCAAGAACGCCGTCACGCTCAAGGCGTTCTTCGACGAGTGCGGCACCGACCGCGTCGCCAAGCTCGAGGCGGTGACCATCGACATGTCCGCCGCGTACATCAAGGCCGTGACTGAGGCGTCGCCCCAGGCACAGATCATCTTCGATCGCTTCCACGTGCAGCGCCTCGCGCACGATGCGCTCGACCAGGTTCGCCGCGCCGAGGCTCGCGAAGCCGACACGGTCGAGGATCGCAAGGCCATCAAGGGCACGCGCTGGCCGCTGCTTCGCCGCGCCTGGAACCTGCGCGACCTCGAGATCTGCAAGCTGTCGACGTTGACGCGTGCCAATCGCCGGCTCTTCCGCGCCTACCTGCTCAAGGAGTCGCTCGCCGGCATTCTCGACCGCAGGCAGGTCCATGTCGCTCGTCGCAAGCTCGACGAGTGGATCGGCTGGGCGTTCCGCTCGCAGCTCGCGCCCTTCCGCCGCTTGGCAGCGACGATCCGCAACCACAAGGACGGCATCATCGCCTATGTGCAGTCGCGGCTCTCGAACGGCCGCACCGAAGCACTCAACGGCAAGGCCCGTACGATCACGCGCCGCAGCTACGGCCTGCACAGCGCCTCCGCGCTCATCGCCCTCCTCAAGCTCTGCTGCTCCGGCATCGACCTCGTGCCGATCACGCTGCGGCCCGGATCAACCCACTAAACCTGGTGGAGAGCC
>JAIOII010000655.1 GCA_019912685.1 Kofleriaceae bacterium | reverse complement strand
GACGACGAGCGCGAGGAGCGAGTCGGCGATCGACTCCGACAGGATCGCGCCGGTGAAGCCGACGCGCGCGGGCGCGACCAGCAGCACGAGCGCGACGAGCGCGGCGGCGACGCGGGTCGCCGTGCGCCGCTGGAGCACGACGAGCGCGACGCCGAGGACGGTCCAGGCGAAGAACGCGAGCTCGCGCTGGAGCGTGACGATGCGTCCGGGCTCCGCGTCGACGAGCCGGTAGGCCGCCGGCGCCGTCCACGGCTTGGGATAGCCGAGGTGGTCGACCGCCGCCGGCTGCGCCGCGATCTCGAGGAAGACCTGGCTGTCGACGTCGGTCCACGTCGCCTGCGGCGCGGTGAGCGCGCCGAACCACAGCCGCGCCACGACGATCCAGAGGAGCGCCGCTCCCGCGAGGATCGCCCGCCGCCGCCCGGCGGACGTCACCGGGAGATCGGCTTGTACTTGATGCGGTGCGGCTGGTCGGCGTCGTGGCCGAGGCGACGGTGCTTGTCGGCCTCGTAGTCGACGTAGTTGCCCTCGAACCACTCGACGTGGCTGTCGCCCTCGAACGCGAGGATGTGCGTCGCGATGCGATCGAGGAACCAGCGATCGTGGCTGATGACGACGGCGCAGCCCGGGAACTTGATGAGGCCGTCCTCGAGCGCGCGCAGGGTGTCGACGTCGAGGTCGTTCGACGGCTCGTCGAGCAGCAGGAGGTTGCCGGCCGAGCGGATCATCTTGGCGAGGTGGACGCGGTTGCGCTCACCACCCGAGAGGTTGCCGACGAACTTCTGCTGGTCGGGGCCGCGGAAGTTGAAGCTCGACACGTAGGCGCGCGAGTTGATGCTCTGGTCGCCCAGGTTGATCTGCTCGGAGCCGTCCGTGATCTCCTGGAACACGGTCTTCTTGTCGTCGAGCGCGTCGCGGCTCTGGTCGACGTAGCCGAGCTTGACCGTCTCGCCCATCTTGATCGTGCCCTTGTCGGGCTGCTCGAGCCCCATGATCATGCGGAAGAGCGTCGTCTTGCCGGCGCCGTTGGGGCCGATCACGCCGACGATGCCACCGCGCGGCAGCTTGAAGGTCAGGTTGTCGATCAGCAGGCGATCGCCGAACCCCTTGGTCACGCCGTCGAAGACCACGACCTCGTTGCCCAGGCGAGGCCCGGGCGGGATCACGATCTCGAGCGACGGGTCGCGCTTCTCCGACTGCGCCTCGGCGACCATCTCGTCGTAGCGGGCGAGGCGTGCCTTGCTCTTGGCCTGGCGCGCCTTGGGCGAGCTGCGCACCCACTCGAGCTCGCGGGTGAGCATGCGCTGACGCGCGTTCTGCTGCTTCTCCTCGTCGGAGAGGCGCTTGGCCTTGGCGTCGAGCCAGGCCGAGTAGTTGCCGTGGAACGGGTGGCCCTCGCCGCGGTCGAGCTCGAGGATCCACTCGGCCACGTTCTCGAGGAAGTAGCGATCGTGGGTGATCGCCACGACCGTGCCCGCGAACTTCTCGAGCGTCTTCTCCAGCCACTCGACGCTCTCGGCGTCGAGGTGGTTGGTCGGCTCGTCGAGGAGCAGCATGTCCGGCTTGGACAGGAGCAGGCGGCACAGGGCGACGCGGCGGCGCTCACCGCCGGAGATCTTGTTGACGTCGGCGTCGCCCGGCGGGCAGCGCAGCGCGTCCATCGCGATGTCGAGGTGGTGATCGAGGTCCCAGCCGTTGACCGCGTCGATCTGATCCTGCAGCGCCCCCTGCTGGTCGAGCAGCTTCTGCATCTCGTCGTCGGACATCTCCTCGCCCATCTTGAGCGAGATCTCCTCGAACTTCGTGAGCAGCGCGCGGGTCTCGGCGACGCCCTCCTCCACGTTGCCGCGCACGTCCTTGTCCGGATCGAGGTGCGGCTCCTGCGGCAGGTACCCGATCTTGAGCCCGGGCGCCGGCCAGGCCTCGCCGACGATCTCCTTGTCGACGCCTGCCATGATGCGCATGAGCGTGCTCTTGCCCGCGCCGTTGTTCCCGAGCACGCCGATCTTGGCGCCGGGCAGGAACGACAACCAGATCCCCTTCAAGATCTCCCGCTTGGGCGGGACGATCTTGCGGAGGTCCTTCATCACGTACACGTACTGTTGCGACATGGCGCGCGCACTTTAGCGCTACTTCGTGAGATCGCGACGCTGGAACTCGCCGAAGTCGGGCCACCAGGTGCCCGAGCCGCCGGTGAGGCCGTGCTTCGGATGCACGCAGACCTCGGCGAAGCAGACGTCCTCGCACTCGCCGGCGTCCTTGGCCGGTCCCAGACCGTAACAGCGCTCGCCGGCGAGCTGGCCGTCGTGGATATAGAGGGAGTAGTCGCCCTTGTCCAGATCGGCGGTCGCGGTGGTCGCCGGCCACTGATCCTCCGTGGGCTCACCGGTCAGGTCCGACTGGAAGCGCACGCCGCTCGCCGTCACGAAGATCGCGCGCGGCAGGTTGGAGGCCTCGAGCGGCTCGCCGTCGATCGTCCACGAGAGCATGGCGACCTTGCCACCCTCGATCTCCTTCACCTCGTCGACCGTGGCCTCGACGGTGTTGAACTCCTCGGGCGTCGGCCCGTCGGGCATGCGATCGTTGAACGTGAAGATCGCGCCCGGCTTCATCACCGGCGCCCACAGCTCGGCGGCGGTCACGGCGCCGCCGCCGACCGCACCGGTCCCGGTCCCGTCGCCGGTGTTGCCCGGGGTCGTGGTCGTCTTCCTCGAACCGCCGCACGCCGCGGCGAGGCACAGCACGTAGAGCCCGCTCTTTCGCATGGCGGCGGTCATACTACGGCGCCGTGCCCGCGCCACGATTTCGCCCGTTCCTGAAGATGTCGGCCAGAGGCGCCGGCGCGAGCGGCGGCACGTGGGTCGCGACCGAGAAGCTGCACGGCGCCAACTTCGTGGTCGGCGTCACGGCGGATGGCGTCTGGTTCGGCAAGCGCAAGGCGTGGCTCGCGCCGACCGACGCGTTCTTCGGCTGGCAGCTCGTCGCGGGCGAGCTCGCCGCCGCGGCGCGCGGTGTCTTCGCGCGGGCCGGCCGCCCGCAGGTCGTGCTCTACGGCGAGCTCTTCGGCGGCGGCTACCCGCACCCCGAGGTCGCCGCGGTGCCCGGCCTCCAGCCGGTGCAGACCGGCGTGTGGTACGCGCCCGGCCTGCGCTGGGCGCCGTTCGACGTCCTCGTCGCGTCCGGCGACGACGACGACGGCGAGCTGCTCGCGTTCACCGACGTCGAGGCGCTGGCGGCGGACGCCGGGCCGGCGCCCGCCGAGCGGCCGATCGTGAAGCGCAAGATCGCCGAGATGGACGAGGCGCGCTTCGACGAGTCGGCGGCGTGGCAGCCCGGCGACGTCGGCCGGAACGCCCTCGCCGTCTGGGCGGCGCGGCTCGTGAATCCGGCGCGCGTCGCGAGCGCGCGCTCGAAGGTGGGCGGAGATCCGGCGCAGCTCGCCGACGAGGTCGTGCTCGACGTCCTGGTCGACCTCGAGGCCGCTTTCCCCGAAGCGTGGCGCGCGCTCGATGACGCGGACCTGGACCGCCTCGCTGCTATAGTCCGCGCGTGTCCCATGAACATCAGCGTGGTCTGAGCCGGCGCACCTTGCTCATCGGCGGCGGCGCCGCGGTGGCCGGGCTCGGCGCGGCGACCTTCGTCCTGCGCAAGAAGATCAAGAACTTCATCGACAAGCGCACGGTGCTCGCGAGCTTCTCGGCCACGCCGCCGCTCGTGCCGCACGACGCGGAGCGCGAGAAGACGACGCTCTACGTCGGCAAGGACGGCGGGCCGGCGGCCAACGTCGACACGGCGCTGTCGCGGCTCGGCGGCATGAACAAGGTGATCGGCGTCGACGACGTCGTGGTCATCAAGGTGTCGGCGCAGTGGTGGAACCAGGGGATGACCAACGTCGCCTCGGTGAAGCGGGCGATCGAGCACATCCTCGAGATCCCCGGGTTCAAGGGCGAGGTCGTCGTGTTCGAGAACACGCACTTCCACTTCCCCGACAAGAAGGTCGACGATCCGGCGCGCGGGCTCACGCGCGCGTGGACGCACCCGAGCGACCGCAACGTCGACGTGCCGGGCTGGAACAAGCTCGGTGACCTCGTCCCGCACTTCGCGGGGCTGAACGCGCCGGTCAGCTTCTACGGCCTCGTCGACGGCGGCGGCAGCGATCTCGCCGGCGATCCGTGGTTCGATCCCGAGCACACGCACGGCGTGTACGGCGGCGACGATCGCGGGCCGATCTCGGCCGGCGAGGCGCGCGACGGCTACCACTGGGACTTCGACAAGGTGTTCCGCCTGCGCCGCAGCCGCATCGCGCACGCGCAGACGCCGCTCACGTGGCCGCGCTTCACCAGCCCGCGCTCGGGCCTGGTGGTCGATCTGAAGGACGGCGTGATGCGGCGCGAGAACGGCGCGCTCGTGAAGGACGGGCGCCCGCTCAAGTTCATCAACATGACGACCGCCAACGAGCACGGCTCGACCGGCTTCACCGGCGCATGCAAGTCGCCGATGGGGCTCCTCGACATGAGCGCGGGCGCGCTCGGCAACCATCCGCGCGTCGCGGGCTACCAGTCGGTGCACTACTTCGGACGCACGGGCCGCCCGCATCCGGAGCGTGATCCGACGTGGCGCATGGCGGGGCCGCTCGCGTTCTGGAACAACAACGTGCGGCGCGCGGACCTGTACCTGACCTGCGCCGAGTGGGTCGCGGTGACCCCGAACCAGGGCTACGACGGCTCCGACGACATGCGCCACCACGCGGCGTGCGCGAAGCAGGTCGGTCACGTCGTCGCCGGCACGGACCCGGTCGCGATCGACGCGTGGTGCGTGAAGCACCTCGTCGCGCCGCTCGCCGAGAAGTACAAGGACATGCTCGTCCTCGACGACCCGGACTCGAAGACGTCGAAGTTCCTCCGCTACTTCCGCCAGGCGGCCGGCTGGGGCACGCTCGACGAGAAGCTCGTGACCGTCGTCGTGTAGACGGCCGGTCGGGGTCTCACTTCTTCTTGGGCGGCGGCTTCTTGGCGGCGGGCTTGGCCGCCGGCTTCTTGACCGCAGGCTTGGCCGCCGGCTTCTTGGCCGCGGGCTTCGCGGCCGGCTTGGCCGCTGGCTTGGCCGCTGGCTTGGCCGCCGGCTTCGCGGCCGGCT
>JAIOII010000654.1 GCA_019912685.1 Kofleriaceae bacterium | reverse complement strand
CTCGTCACCGGCGCGCGCGTCGGCCATCGCGTGCGCCTGCGCACCGCCACCGGCAAGCTCGCGGGCCTCGACTGCTGGCGCGACGGCGACGTCGTGCGCGCCGTCGCCATCGAGCGTCACTTCGAGGTGACGGAGCTCGTGGCGTTCGACCTGCCGCCCGCCGGCGCGGCCGTCACCGACCTCACGACCGCGCTCGCCCTCGATCTCGGCCCGGCCCTGCGCGGCGCCCTCAACCTCGAGGGCATCGTCCGGTTCCCGGACGGCCGGGTCGTCGCCGTCGTCGACAACCAGTACAAGAAGATCACCGGCCCCGACGAGCTCCTGGTCTTCAAGGCGCCGCTGCCGGCGCCCTGACGCGCGCCCGCGCCTCGATCATCATCTTGCAGAAGATCTCGCCCTGCTCGATCGCGTCCTCGAGCGCGACGTGGCTGTGCCGCTCGGGTCCGAGCCAGCGCGACGGCATCGTGCGCTTGGTCGTGTCGCGGTACGGCGTGCCGAGCATCGTCATCGCCATCGTCTTCATGTCGAGCGCGGCGTGCGCGAACGGGCTGCCGCCCGTGAACCTCACCGCGTACCAGTAGACGAAGGTGAAGTCGAAGCCGGCCGGGTACGCGACGAAGACCGGCCGGCCGGGCAGGCCGCCCGTCCACGCGACGAAGTCGCGCATCACGTCGGCCGGCGGCCGCACGTCGGTACGGCACGCCGCCCACGCCACCGGCTCGCTCTTCCACCACCGCATGGTGGCTTCGTCGCCGGCGGCGCCGTCGAGCGTCTCGAGGTTCGCCGAGAACGTCCCCACCATCGTGGACGCCGGGGAGGGCAGCGCCCAGTCGATGGTGAAGGCGGCGGCGCCGATCGAGAGCATCGAGTGCGGGCCCGGGATGGGCCCATCCGCCTCGACGTCGACGGAGACGTAGACTTCACGACGCGCCATGGTGGGCGCGCACTCTACTACTTGCCGAAGCGGTACGTCGTGAACATCTGGTCCATGCGGGTGTCCTGGCCCGCCGTGAACTTGTCCATGCACGCGTCGTCGGTGTAGTCCATGAAGTTGTCGATCGGGTCCTTGCCCGCGAGGTTGCGGCACGAGTCGCGGCCGACCGGGCAGCCGTAGGCCGGGCTCTTCTCGGCGGGCGTGTCGCCGACGCCGTCGCCGCCCGTGGCCTTGCGGTTACAGCCGCCCTGGAACGTGTGATAGAGGCCCATCCAGTGACCGACCTCGTGGGTACCGGTGTCGCCCTGGTTGTACGGCGCGGCGGTGCCGCCGGGCAGCGACGAGTAGAGGAGCACGACGCCGTCGTTCTTCGGGTTCGACGCGTAGCTCGACGGGAAGGTCGCCCAGCCGAGGAGGCCGCCGCCCATGTTGTTCGAGTAGATGTTGAGGTCGTCCGCGGTGCCCTGGCGGAGCGCGTTCTTCATCTGCGACTCGCACGTGCCGCCCGAGCACGTGTACCAGCTCGAGTTCGTGGTGCGCGTGGTCGCGACCAGGTTGAACTGCCAGCCGGTCGACGCGAACGCGTTGTTGAGCACGCTGATCTGCGCGGCGATCTGGTTGTCGCTGACGTTGCCCTGCGACGTCCCGCTGCCGTTGTTGATCACGTGCCAGTAGACGTTGATCGTGCCGCCCGTGACGTTCGCGATCGTGTCGTACTTGTGCGCGGCGAGGTGGCGCTCGACCTCCGCGTCGATCGCCTGCATGGTCACCTCGTCGACGTCGGGCGTGGCGCACTCGAGGATGTGCTCGGCGTGCCAGTCGTCGGGCTGCTGGCCCTCGATCTCTTCACCATCCGGATCATCGACATCGGCGCACGCGCCCAGGGTCAATGCGGCCCCGACGCCCATCGCAAAAAACGCACGTGTAGTCAGCTGACGCATGAAATCTCCCTCGGTAGGTTCAGGACGTTCCCTTGCGCCGGATTGCGTAAGCAGGAACCAGTCCACCGCTCGGGGAGTAGATGAGCGACCTGGGCATCTGTGACATGGCAACTGCTTACGTGGCGGGAGGGACGCGCGACTGTGCCAAGGTGTCCTACCTGCGGGAACTTTTGGTACAGATTCCGCGTAGTTAGAAAACCCACGCGCGACGCCATTCTCCGACGTTGTGCGATCTGTCGGCGTGACGTTCCGCGTCACGTACATCTCGATGGGGTCGATCGACCAGGCTTGGCGGGGCGCCAGTCCCCGGCCTGCTACAACCAGAGCCCCCCACGTGAATGGGGTATCGACGCGCAGCGTCGGTACGAAGACTCTCGGCATCTCAGACCTCAGCATCCCGGAAGCCCGCATGAAGAAGACGCTCGTCGCGCTGTTCGCGCTCCTCCTCGCCCTCGTCGCCGTTCCCGCGGCGGCGCTCGCGGCCGACGGCCCCGGCACCAAGGCGGTGCGCGGCGCCAACGACACCATCGCCAGGCTGCTCAAGCAGAAGGTGAAGCCCGGCTCGCCCGAGGAGAAGAAGGCGGCCGAGAAGGTCACCGAGAGCGTGCGCGGCTTCCTCGACATCGACGAGCTCGCCCGGCGCGCGCTCGTCGATCACTGGGGCAAGATCAGCGACGCGCAGAAGACCGAGTTCCTGACGGTCCTGCGCGCGCTCATCGAGGACAACTACATCAAGGGCCTGCGCGCCAACCTCGAGTACCAGGTCGCGTACAAGGGCGAGCAGCCCGGCGCCGACAAGACGACGACGGTCGTGAACACCGAGATCACGGCGAAGAAGAAGGGACGGCCGATCAAGATCGCGGTCGACTACGTCCTCGTCGACGTCGGCGGCAAGCTGAAGTGCTTCGACATCCGCACCGACGGCGTCGGGCTCGTCGACAACTACCGCGCGCAGTTCAACAAGATCATCGCCAAGGACGGGTTCGACGGCCTCCTCGCCAAGATGAAGAAGAAGCGCGGCGCCAAGTAGCCGCGCCGCGCGGCTCGCGACTACAGTCCGGGCCGTGAGCCTTCATTCGCCCTTCCTCGATGCGGCCCGTCGCTGGGCCGAGCTCGATCCCGACCGCGAGACCGCCGCCGAGCTCGCGGCGCTCTGCGATGCGGCGGAGCGCGGCGGCGAGGCCGCGACGCACGCGGCCGCCGAGCTCTCCGACCGCTTCGGCGGACGCCTGGAGTTCGGCACCGCCGGCATCCGCGGCGTGCTCCCCGCCGGCCCGATGCGCATGAACCAGCTCCTCGTGCGCCAGGTGTCGGCGGGGCTCGCGGCGTACGTCGCCGCCAACGTCGCCGACGCGAAGGCGCGCGGCGTCGTCATCGGTCACGACGCGCGCACGAAGTCGCGCGCGTTCGCCGAGGAGACCGCCGCGGTGTTCCTCGGCGCCGGGTTCCGCGTCCTCCTCGCGCACGATCACTGGCCGACGCCGGTCACGGCGTGGGCGGTGCGCGCGAAGGGCGCGGCCGCCGGCGTGATGGTCACGGCCAGCCACAACCCGCCCGAGTACAACGGCTACAAGGTGTACTGGGAGAACGGCGCGCAGATCATCCCGCCGCACGACACCGGCATCGCCGCCGCGATCGACGACGTCGACACGCGCGACGTGCGACTCGGCGATCTCGCGCAGGCCCGCGCGAGCGGCGCGCTGGGCGTGCTCGGGCCCGAGGTCGCCGACGCGTACCTGCGCAGCGTGCTCGGGCTGCAAGTGGCGCGCGACGTGCCGCGCGATCTGCGCATCGCGTACACGCCGCTGCACGGCGTCGGCGCGGAGCTCGTCGAGCGCGCGCTGGCGGGCGGCGGCTTCACGCACGTCGCGACCGAGCCGTCGCAGCGTGCGCCCGACGGCGCGTTCCCGACGGTCGCGTTCCCCAACCCCGAGGAGAAGGGGGCGATGGACGCGGTGCTCGCGCTGGCGCGCGCGCAGCGTGCCGACCTCGTGCTCGCCAACGATCCCGACGCGGACCGGCTCGCGGTCGCGATCCCCGACGAGGGCGCGGCGACCGGCTACCGCATGCTCACCGGCGACCAGGTCGGCGTGCTCCTCGCCGACTACCTGCTCGCGCACGCGCCGGCGGACCGGCCGCGGCTCGTCGCCTGCAGCCTCGTGTCGTCGCAGATGCTGCGCTACCTGGCGGCGGCGTACGGCGCCGAGAGCAAGGAGACGCTCACCGGCTTCAAGTGGATCGCCAACGTCGCGATGGCGTGGATGAAGGAGACCGGCGGGCGCTTCGTCCTCGGCTACGAGGAGGCGCTCGGCTACTCCGTGGGCGAGCTCGTCGCCGACAAGGACGGCGTGTCGGCGGCGCTCCTGTTCGCCGAGCTCGCGGCGTGGAACCGCGCCAGGGGCCGCTCCGTCGGCGAGCACCTGGACGATCTGTACCGGCGCGTCGGCCTGTTCCTCACCGAGCAGGTGTCGATCACGGCGCCTGGCGCGGAGGGGCTCGCGTCGATCAAGCGAGCGATGGCGGCGTTCCGCGCCGCGCCGCCGGCGGCGCGGC
>JAIOII010000653.1 GCA_019912685.1 Kofleriaceae bacterium | reverse complement strand
AGCTCGGCGTCACGCTCGACGCGCGTGGCGCGGTCGTGGTCGACGAGTGGTCGCGCACCAGCGTCGGCCACATCTACGCGGTGGGCGACGTGAGCGGCCGCGTCGCGCTCACGCCGGTCGCCATCCGCGAGGGCCACGCCTTCGCCGACACCGTCTTCGGCGGCCGCCCGACGCCGGTGCCGCACGACTGCATCCCGACCGCCGTCTTCTCGCAGCCGCCGGCCGCCTTCATCGGGCTGCCCGAGGACCTGGCGCGCGCCCGCGGCGTCGACGTCACGATCTACGCGACGCGCTTCAAGCCGATGCGCCACGCGCTCACCGGCCGCGACGACCGCACGCTCGTCAAGATGGTCGTCGACACCGCGACGCGCCGCGTGCTCGGCCTCCACATGGTCGGCGACGACGCGCCCGAGATCGTCCAGGCCGCCGCCGTCGCCATCACCATGGGCGCGTGCAAGGAAGACTTCGATCGCACCTTCGCGATCCACCCGACCGCCGCCGAAGAGCTCGTCCTCCTCCGCTGACCGCGGGTCAGCGCAGCCACGCCTCGACGATGCGCACGGCGCGGGCGCTCGGCACGTGCACGGGGCCGATGAGGTCCTGGTGCTCCTCGGGGGCGCGCAGGGCCGGCCGGCCGAAGCCGGCGCCGGACAGGCCGACGGTGGCGGCGGGCGCGTCGGGGTAGTGGAAGTGGATGCGGCCGCGCACGAACACGCCGAGCAGGCCGGCGAACACGCGCTCGATCGGGCGGGCGTGCTCGCCGAGGTGGAGGTCGGCGAGGTAGAGGCCGTGCGGGAAGCGGCCGAGGGCGCGCGCGAAGCGACCCCACATGCCCGCGACCGACGCCGGGTCGAAGTAGTTGAGCAGGCCCTCGGTGATGATCGCCGTGCCGCGCGCCGGGTCGAGGCCGGCGGCGATCGCGTCGATCGAGTGCTCGCCGGTCTCGGCCGTCGCATCGATCTCGACGACGCGGTGGGTCGGCGCGCCCGCGCCGGCGCGCGCCAGGAGCTCGCGCTTCTTCGCGGCCATCGGCGGGAGATCGGCCTCGACGTACGTGATCGCGTCGCCGTGCGCCTGCGCGAAGCGGTAGCCGCGCGGCGAGAGCCCGCACGCGACCTCGATCACCTGGCTCACCTGGCCGCTCTCGATCGCGCGGCGCAAGAGCGCGTCGATCAGGTGATGGCGCGCGAGCAGGAAGCCATCGAGCGTGCCTTGTCCCGCCGCGGCCATCGCCTTGTTGGCGGGCACGAGCGCCCGGTAGAGGAAGCGACCGGTCGGCGTGGCGAACGCCGGGTGCGAGAGGCCGTGCTGCAGCCAGGTGTAGCCCGTGTAGTGAGCCGTCGGGCTGATACGAACCGAGCTGGAGGAGGTGGCCACCAACGCATCATAACCGTTACGCTTTCTGGGAGTCAGCGATTGCCACGAGACGCGGCCCGGGGGTCTGTGGTATACACTGAACATCAGACCAGTGCAGTAGACGAAAGTCATGCGAATCGCGTGCGTCTACATACCGTCGTTCCCGCTGCAAGCGGCTCTCGCCGGCTCTCCTGATGTTGGGAGCGCTGGCGCGGTTGCCGTGGTGACGCAGCCGCCGGTCGGTTCACCGATGGTCGTGGCGTGCTCGCGCGCGGCGTGGCTGGCGGGTGTCCGGCCCGGAACCACCGCGACGGTCGCGCGGTCGATGGATCCGGAGCTTCGCTGCGTGATCGCGGATGTCGCGGCGGAGCGCGCGCTCCTGCGCTCGGTCGCCGACGGGCTGCTCGGCCTGTCGCCGCGCGTCGAGCTCGGCGGCGAGCCGCGCGGTCAGCACCACGTGATGTACGCCGAGGTCCCGGCGGGGCGGCGCGGCTCGTGGTTCGGCAACAAGGTTCGCGAGCTCCTGGCGCTGTTCGGCCTGCGCGGTCGCATCGGGATCGCCGATGACCGCTTCACGGCGCTCGTCGCCGCGTCCACGACGGCGCGCACGGCCCGCGAGGATGAGGACGCGGTCGTGTGCGTGCCGCGCGGCGGCTCGGCTGCGTACCTCGCGCCGCAGCCCCTGTCGCTGCTCCAGCTCGGCCCCGAGGTCCTGCACATGCTCGAGGCGCTCGGCGTGAAGACGCTCGGCCAGTTCGCGGAGCTGCCGCCGCCGTCGGTCATGCGGCCGGATCGCGGGGGCTGGGACGCCGACTTCCAGGCGCTCGCGCGCGGTGATGGCGGCGCGGCGCTGACGCCGTACGCGCCGGGCGGACCGATCGCGACCTCGATGAAGACGCCGGAGCCGGCGACGGCGCGGCCGCCGCGCAGGGCGAGGTTGAACGCCGACGGCGTCGTCTGCGCGAGCGGCAGCCCGGTCTCGACCCAGGTGCGGCCCCAGCCGACCTGGCCGTCGCGCATGCCGTGCGAGTCGCTGTTCGCGGCGCCGGGGACGGGATAGCCGGCGCTGATGAGCGAGAACCAGAGCGGGCGCGTCTTGGCCCACTCGTCGGCGCCCGCACCGTTCTGCACCTCCATCACGTCCCAGTCGAGGTTGCGGTGGCCGCCGGCGGGCGCGCGGAGCAGCGTGCCGTCGATCGGGGCGCGCGGATCGAAGTTGATCGCCCGCAGGTAACCGAGGTCGCGGCCGAACTGCGTCTCGTCCCACGGGTGGTTGATCATGCGCACGCCGTCGGGGCCGATCAGCGGGTCCAGGACGTCGAAGAGCTCGCCGGGCTCGACGAGCTCGTCCCAGGGTGCGCCGGCGCGCGGCTCGCCGGG
This sequence comes from Kofleriaceae bacterium, assembly GCA_019912685.1. Taxonomy (GTDB): domain Bacteria; phylum Myxococcota_A; class Polyangia; order Haliangiales; family Haliangiaceae; genus UBA2376. Next base: position 459 of record JAIOII010000653.1, on the reverse strand, counting down.
CACGGCGGTGAGCGGCCAGAAGTTGAAGTGGCCGATGACGCGCGGGAGGTCCTCGCCGGGCACGTCGAGCCACGGGATCACCTGCGTGGTCTCGAGGCCGCCCATGACGAGCATGCGGTCGGCGACGCCGAGGGCGGTGATCGCGGCGGTGTAGTCGCCGATGACGTCGTGATCGGTCGCGGCGATGACGTCGACCCCGGCGGCGACGAACGAGCGCACGCGATCGCGATCGGGGATGCCGGAGTCGAAGCTGCGGCGGCCGTGCACGTGCAGGTCGGCGGCGAGCCAGCCGGCGGGGCGGATCGCGAGCGCCTCGAGCGCGAACGAGAAGGTCGCGATCTCGCCGGCGGCGAGCGTGACCTCGGTGCGCGCGAGCGTCGCCTCGGGGCCGGCCGTCGCGTAGAGCCAGTAGTGGCCGGCGGGGACCTCGACCTCGGCGCCGGCGGGCTCGACGAGCTC
>JAIOII010000652.1 GCA_019912685.1 Kofleriaceae bacterium | reverse complement strand
CGCCGCGCGCTCGGCGTCAACGCCCTCGACGAGGTGCCGGACTCGACGTGGTTCGAGAACCGCATCGGCGCGCGCGACCTGTCGCTCGACGAGCTGCGCCGCGGCCCGGCCGTGGTCGGCAGCCCGGAGGCGCACCGGCCGTGGACGGTGCGCAGCTCCAAGGTCGGCGGCGCGTCCGCCGGGTTCATCATCACCGACGCGCGCGGCGAGCGCTTCATCCTCAAGTTCGATCTCGCGGCGCACCCCGAGGTCGAGACCGGCGCCGACGCGATCACGAGCCGGCTGCTCTGGGCCGTGGGCTACAACGTCCCCGAGGATCACGTCGTCTACTTCCGTCCGGGCGACCTCGTGGTCGCGCCCGACGCGACGGTGAAGGACGTCTTCGGCAACAAGCGCCCGCTGACGCCGGCGGCGGTGCGGGAGACCCTCGCCGCGATGACCGTCGAGCCCGACGGCCGCATCCGTGGCCTGGCCTCGCGCTTCCTCGACGGGGTCCCGCTCGGCGGCCACCCGAGCGAGGGCGTCCGCCCCGACGACCCCAACGATCGCATCCCGCACGAGCTGCGCCGCGATCTGCGCGGCGCCTACGCGTTCTTCTCCTGGCTCGATCACGTCGACGTCAAGGAGGACAACACGCTCGACATGTGGGTCCCCGACGCGGCGGATCCGTCGCGCCACCACGTGCGTCACTACCTGATCGACTTCGGCAAGTCGCTCGGCGCCATGGCGGCGATCGAGGGCGACCACCGCCGCGGCTACACCTACGTCTTCGATCCCGCCGACATGTTCGCGTCGCTGGTCACCGCCGGCTGGAGCCCGCGCCCGTGGGCAGAACGCCACCGCGACCGCGTGCCGCTGCGCGGCGTCGGGCTCTTCTCGGCGCGCGGCTTCGATCCCGGGCGCTGGAAGCCGTACACCGCCGCCTACGCCCCGTTCCACGCCGCCGATCGCCTCGATCAGCTGTGGGCCGCGAAGATCCTCATGCGCTTCAGCCGCGCGCAGCTGCGCGCCGTCGTCGAGGCCGCGCGGTACTCGGATCCGCGCGCCGCCGAGCACATCACCGACGTGCTCGTGGCGCGGCAGCGGGCGATCGGCCGCTACTGGTTCTCGCGCACGGCGCCGCTCGACGGCTTCCGGCTGCGCGCGACGCCCGGCGGCGGCGTCACCGTCTGCTTCGACGATCTGCTGCTCACGTACGACCTCCTGCCCGCCCGCCGCACGACGCGCTACGAGATCGACGTGTCCGGAATCCGGACGGTCGCGCGGCCCGGCGCGCACGGTCACGCGTGCACGGGCGCCCTCGCGCTCTCCGCCGCCGGAGACGGCTACACCGAGGTCCGCATCCGCACGCGACGGCCCGGCTTCGACGGCCTCACCACGATCCACCTCGCCCGCGGCCCCGGCGGCCCGCGCATCATCGGGGTGTGGCGGTCATGAGGCGCGCGCCGGTGACGACGCCGCGCGGGCCCGCGCTCGTGCTCTTCGCGGTGATGGTGGCGCACGCGCTGCTCGAGACCGCGCGCGACGCGCTGTTCCTCGCGCGCCTCGGGCCCGGGCGCCTCGCGTGGGCGTACAT
>JAIOII010000651.1 GCA_019912685.1 Kofleriaceae bacterium | reverse complement strand
CACGGGCACGGGCACGGGGATTGGCGACACGGGTGGGGTGCCTTCGACGAGGGCGCCGATGGTGGTGACGATCGGCGGTGGGGCGCTGGTGGCCGTCGGGCTCGGCGCGTGGGGCCTCGCGGCGCTGAAGCAGGGCGACATCGACGACGCGCCGACGTCGACCGCAGCCGATCTCGAGCGCCTGGCGGACCTGGAGAGCTCGGCGCGCACGTACGCGATGACCGGCAACGTGCTCGTGATCGCCGGCGCGGTCGCGGTGACGGCCGGCGCCGTGTGGTGGTGGAAGGTCGGCCAGCGCGCCGACGTCGCGGTGAGCCCGATGGTCGGGCGCGACGGCAGCGGCGTCGTGCTGGAGGGTCGGTGGTGAGGGCGCCGGTCGCGGCCATGGCGACGGCGTTCCTGGCGGTCGCCCTCGCGATCGCGCTCGGTCCCGCGTGCGGCATCGACTCGCGCTCCGACGACTTCCGCTGCACCAACCCCGGTCAATGCGGCCCGGGCCGGGACTGCGTCGACGGCTGGTGCGTCGTCGATCCGGGCGAGATCGACGCGGGCACGGATTGCCCCGCCCCGTGCACCTCGTGCATGGACGGCACCTGCGTCATCGAGTGCGACGGCGCGGGCGACTGTGCGCAGAAGGTGACGTGCCCGGGCACGATGCCGTGCGTCGTGCGCTGCACCGGCGCCAACGCGTGCGACGCCGGCGTCGAGTGCGGGATGGCGGCGACGTGCGAGATCGACTGCGGCGGCCCGGGCAGCTGCGGCGCCAAGGTCCGCTGCGGCGAGGGCGAATGCAGCGTCACGTGCAGCGGTGACGGGAGCTGCGGTGAGGGCATCGACTGCACGTCCGCGTGCGCGTGCGAGACCAGCTGCGAGGGCACCGGCGCCTGCGCCGGCATGATCGAGTGCCCCGGGAGCTGCTCGCAGGGCGGCCAGTGCACGACGTTCCCGCCCGGTCAGTGCCAGAACTGCTAGAAGATCCCATGTACGAGGACGAGCGGGGCCGGATGGTGCAAGCGCAGCTCGCGGCGCGCGACATCAGCGACGCGCGCGTGCTCGCGGCCATGGGCGTCGTCCCGCGCCATCGCTTCGTGCCCGAGCCGATGAGGGAGCACGCGTACAGCGACGGGCCGCTGCCGATCGCGTGCGATCAGACGATCAGCCAGCCCTACGTCGTCGCGGCGATGACCCAGCTCGCGCAGGTGAAGCCGGGCGCGCGCGTGCTCGAGGTCGGCACCGGCTCGGGCTACCAGGCCGCGGTGCTGGCCGAGCTCGGCGCCGAGGTGTGGTCGATCGAGATCCACGCCGCGCTGTCGGCGCTCGCCGCCGACGTCCTGCGCGACCTCGGCTACGGCGAGGATCGCGTGCACCTGCGCGTCGGCGACGGCTGGACCGGATGGCCCGAGGCGGCCCCGTTCGACGCGATCCTGGTGACGGCCGCGCCGCCCGTGGTGCCCCCCGCCCTCGTCGACCAGCTCGGCGACGGCGGCCGGCTGGTCATCCCGGTCGGCGTCGCCTACCAGGAGCTGCGGGTCATCACGCGCGTGCTCGACGGCGAGCTGCGCGAGGAGCGCGTCTTCCCCGTCCGCTTCGTGCCGATGACGGGCACGGCGCTCGAGCACTGACTCAGGTCGTCTGGACGCCGTCGAACGCGACCACCGAGTCGCTGCTCAAGCCCGCAGCGTTGGCCTCGTCGGTGTCGATGTGCATGTCGAGGGCGTAGTCCTTGTGCACGCGCACGATGACGTCGCCCATGGTCATCTCGCGGTTGCCCTCGACCTTGACCTTGATCATGTCCTTGTCGGCGACGCCGAAGCCCTTCGCCTCGTCCGGGCTCATGTGCACGTGGCGGTGGGCGAGGATCACGCCGCACGCGATCGCGACCTCGCCGGCCGGGCCGCGCAGCGTGATGCCGGGCGTGCCGTCGAGCTGGCCCGACTCGCGCAGCGGGGGATCGATGCCGAGCCGGAACGCGTCGGTGCGCGCGAGCTCGACCTGCGTCTGCTTGCGCAGCGGATTGATGATGGCGACGCCGGTGAGCTCCCCGCGCGGCCCGATCACGTCGACGGTCTCGCGCGTGACGTACTGGCCGGGCTGCGTCACGTCGCGCCGGCGCGAGAGCTCGTAGCCGGGCCCGAACAGCGCGTCGCAATCGGCGCGCGAGAGGTGCACGTGGCGCACCGACACGCCGACGGGGATCGGGCGGGCGCGGACGCTGCGCATCGCCGCGGTGGGCCCGACCAGGCAGCGCATCACCTCGCGCGCGATCATGCGCTCCTCGTCGGTGCGGACCACGAGCACGCGGGTGCGGGCGCGGCGCTCGGCGACGTCGACGACGCCGCCCTCGTCGGCGGCGCGCGCGGTCGCGTTGCGGTCGCGGTCGAGCACGATGCCCATGAAGCCGAGCGGCTCGCAGACGCGCGCGCGCACCGCCGCGGCGTTCTCGCCGATGCCGCCGCTGAACACCACCGCGTCGACGCCCCCGAGCTGGGCCGCGTACGCGCCGACGTACTTGCGCACGCGCTGGATGAAGAGGTCGACGGCGAGGCGCGCGCGCACGTCGCCCTTGTCGGCGGCGGCCTGCACGTCGCGGAAGTCGGCGCCGATGCCCGACACGCCGGCGAGCCCGGACTTGCGGTTGAGCAGCTCGTCGATCTCGGCGGTGCTGTGGCCTTCGCGCGCGAGCAGGAGCGGGATCGCCGGATCCAGGTCGCCGGCGCGCGTGCCCATGAGCAGGCCCTCGAGCGGGGTCATGCCCATCGAGGTGTCGACCGACACGCCGCGATCGATGGCGGCGACGCTCGCGCCGCCGCCGAGGTGGCAGGTCACGATGCGCAGGCGCGAGGCGCTCGTGCCGAGGTGCTCGGCGGCGCACGCCGACATGTACTGGTGGCTGGGGCCGTGGAAGCCGTAGCGACGGATGCCTTGCCTGGCGTAGAGCTCGTAGGGCAGGCCATAGAGGAACGCGTGCTCGGGCATCTGCGCGTGGAACGCGGTGTCGAAGACCGCGACCTGCGGCACGTCGAAGACGGCGCGCGCGGCGCGGATGCCGGCGAGGTTGGCGGGGTTGTGGAGCGGCGCGAAGACGGCGCACTCCTCGATGATCGCCTCGACGGCGGCGTCGACCTTCACCGGCTGCACGAGGCGCTCGCCGCCGTGCACGACGCGATGTCCGACCGCGCCGAGCGCGTTCTGCTCGAGCGGACCGCCGGGGCGCTTGAGGTGCTCGAGCACCGCGGTGAGCGCGCCGGCGATGTCGGGCGCCTTCACGGCGGTGCTCCCCGTGCCGTTCACGTGGAACGCGCTGTCGCCGATGCGCTCGACGCGCCCCCGCGCGAGGCTCGCCTCGGTGTCCATCTCGTAGAGGTCGTACTTGAGCGAGGTCGAGCCGGCGTTGAGGACGAGGACTTTCATGCGGCCCCCATCGTACCCCGGGAATGAACCTCCCCCACGTCGCGCAGTGCGGTACGGTGGGCGTGCCGTGCTGCCGCCCACGTCCTTCCCCAAGAACGAGATCAAGATCCTGCTGCTCGAGAACGTCCACCCGAGCGCCGACGAGCTGTTCGGCGCCGAGGGCTTCCAGATCGACCGCGTGAACGGCGCGCTCAAGGAAGACGAGCTGGTCGAGCGCGTGAAGGACGTGCACGTGATCGGCATCCGCTCGAAGACGCGGATCACGGCGCGCGTGCTCGACGAGGCGCGCCGGCTCCTGTCGGTGGGCGCGTTCTGCATCGGCACCAACCAGGTCGACCTCGTGCACGCGAACAGCCGCGGCGTGCCGGTGTTCAACGCGCCGTTCTCGAACACGCGCTCGGTGGCGGAGATGGTGATCGCCGAGACGATCATCCTGTCGCGCCAGCTGTTCGACCGCTCGCGCGAGGTGCACGACGGCACGTGGAAGAAGCTCGCGACCAACTGCCACGAGATCCGCGGCAAGACGCTCGGCATCATCGGCTACGGCCACATCGGCCGGCAGGTCGGCGTGCTCGCCGAGATGGTCGGCATGCACGTGCTCTTCTACGACATCGCCGCGCGGCTGCCGATGGGCAACAACCGCTCGATGCCGGGGCTGCACGACCTGCTCGCGGTGTCGGACTTCGTCACCCTGCACGTGCCCGAGACGCCGCAGACGCGGCTCATGATCGGCGCCGCCGAGCTCGCGCGCATGAAGCCGTCGGCGTGTCTCCTGAACGCGAGCCGCGGCACCGTGGTCGATCTCGAGGCGCTGGCGGAGGCGATCAAGGAGAAGCGCCTCGCCGGCGCCGCGGTCGACGTCTACCCCGAGGAGCCGGAGAGCAACTCCGACGGCTTCTCGTCGGTGCTGCGCGGCTTACCCAACGTGGTGTTGACGCCGCACATCGGCGGCTCGACCGAGGAGGCGCAGGAGGCGATCGGGCGCGAGGTCGCCGGCGCGCTGGTGAAGTTCGTGAACAGCGGCGCGACGACGGGCGCGGTGAACTTCCCGCAGCTCGAGCTGCCGCAGGCGAGGAACACGCACCGCGTGCTCAACATCCACCGGAACGTGCCCGGCGTCATCCGCGACATCACCGGCATCATCTCGGACCGCGGCGCGAACATCCACGCGCAGATGCTCGCGACCGATCCGGCGATCGGCTACCTCGTGATGGATCTCGATCAGAGCCTGTCGCACGAGGTGAAGAAGGCGGTCGCCGCGCTCGAGACGAGCATCAAGACGCGCATCCTGTACTGACGGCCGGACACAACGGTGTGTCGCCGGGGACGCGGTCATCGACGGGAACGGCTGGATCCGCGCACATGGGAGACGATGTGGGATGGCACGGCGGGTGCTGTAGCGAGGGAGCGTCCCTCCTTCCTCTCTCCAACGGAGTCCCGCCATGTTCTCACCGCTCTCCCGTCTTTCTCTCGCCGCGACGCTGATGCTTGCTCTGGGGCTCGGCGCCTGCGGCGACGAGGCGCCGAAGCAGGCGCCGATCGAGCCCTCGAAGGGATCGATGGCCGTGCAACCGAAGAAGCCGAGCGCGCCGGTCGTCGCGCCGCCCCCCGCGCCGGTCGTGCCGAAGGTCGAGGTGCCGAAGCCCGATCCGGGCGCGGCCGCGGTCGCGCCCAAGGTCGAGGTGCCGAAGCCCGCGCCGGCGCCCGCGTCGATCGACGACGCGATGAAGCAGGCGGCCGCGCTCGACAAGAGCGGTGACCGCGAGGAGGCGATCGCCGTCCTCCACGCCGGCGTCGCGCGCTGGCCGAAGAACGCGACCGCGCGCGTCGAGCTCGCGCGCCTCTACCTCGGCGCCGGCGAACCGGGTCGCGCCAAGCCGCACGCCGAGAAGGCGACCGAGCTGCGCGCCGACTGGTCGACGGCGTGGAACACGCTCGGCCGCGCCGAGCTGGGCATGGCCCGCTTCGAGGACGCGATCGCGGCGTTCGAGCGCGCGATCGAGGCCAACGAGGAGAACCGCTACGCGTGGAACAACCTCGGCCACACCCTCATCCTCCTCGAGCGCTGGGAGGACGCGGTCGCCGCGCTCGAGCACGCCGTCGACGGCGAGGAGGTCGAGCCGTACATGTGGAACAACCTCGGCATGGCGCTCGAGAACCTCGATCGCCTCGACCAGGCCCGCGCCGCGTACGAGCAGGGCGCCGCCGCCGGCTCCACCCTCGCCGCGTCGAACCGCCAGCGCATCGAGGGCATGACGCAGCTCTGAGCCGCGGCCGCCGCGGATCAGCGCGCGACGCCGGCGCGCCAGCGCGCGATCTCGCCGGCGAGCCACTCCGGCTCGTCGG
>JAIOII010000650.1 GCA_019912685.1 Kofleriaceae bacterium | reverse complement strand
ACCTCGACCTGAGCGGGGTCCGCCGCGAGCCGCGCGACCGACAGGCCCTCCTCGCCGGGAGCGACGAGCACGTCCACCGTGCCGACCCAGCGGCCGGCGATGGTGACGGCGACCTCGACGGTACCCTTCCAGTCGATCTCGACCCCCTCGGGCGGTAGCAGCGTCACCTCGGCGACGAGCGCGCGCGAGCGGCCGTCGACCGCGATGTCCTGGGTCCGCACCTGGCTCATCGCCGAGACGACGCCCCGCGGCCCGCGGACGACCACCTTCGACGGGTTGGTCGCGGTGGCGCCCGCCACGACCGCGTAGCCCTGGGCCGGGCGCCCGGTGATCACCGGGTGGACCTCGACCTCCTTCTCGATCGTGTCCTCGAACGCGACGCGCACCGAGCGGGGCGAGATGTCGGTGACCTTGAGCCCCTCCGGCAGGCGCACGAGGTTCGGGGTGATCGCGACCTCGCCGCCGCGCACGTCGCTGACGTCGAGGTTGATCTCCGCGAGCTCGCGCGCGTCGAAGCGCTTGATGCGCCGCCAGGGCCCCTTGATCATGACGCGCACCTCGTCGATGCGCTCGGAGACGAGCTCCTTGCCCTCGGGGAGGATGTAGGCGACCGGCACCCGCACCGAGATCTCCCGCTCCTCGTCGGAGGCGCCGACGAGCAGCAGGACCGTGAGCGTGAGCAGGAGCGCGAGCACCTTGAGCCCGATGTGCTCGGTGAACGCGCCGCGCAGCCACGCCCCGGGCGACCACCTGGGGGCCTGGTCGCCACCATCCGGACGGACCGCCGGCCGGAACGCGCCGACGGTGTCCCGCCGCGTACGGCTTGTCACTGCGCCCTCTCGTGGATCGAGACCGCCTCGCGCACCGAGCTCGTGCGCTGGCCGACGGACGCGACCGCCTTGCCGAGCTCGGCGGCGGCCACGGTCTCGGCGGCGTCGCGCCCGGTGAGGAGCCCGCCGAGCGCGCTGCGCAGCGCCACCGGCGTGAGGTCCTGCGCGACGCGGCCGTGGAAGCACAGGGAGACGCAGGCGCGCTCCTCGGAGACGACGAGCGCGACCGCGTCGGTGTCCTCGGTGATGCCGATCGCAGCGCGGTGGCGGGTCCCGAGCTCGGGCCCGAGGTCGGTGGCGCGGGACATCGGCAGGAGCGCCCGGGCGAGCTCGATGCGCCGCGACTTGCCGATGACGACCGCGCCGTCGTGCAGCTCGTTCTCGGCCGACGGCACGAACAGGCCGACGAGGAGCTGGCGGGTGAGCCGCGCGTCGAGCCGGGTCGCGTCCTCGACGAAGGGCGCGACCGCGGCCTCGCGCTCGATCACGATGATGGCGCCCAGGCGCGCGCGCGCGAGCTGGGTGGTCGCGGCGACCACCTCGTCGAGCAGCTCGCCGGCGTCGCCCGCCTTGGCGAACGGCAGGACGCCCTGCCCGATGCGGCCGAGGGCGCGGCGGATGTCCTCCTGGAACACCACGATGACGATGATGATGAAGTAGTTGATCACGTTGTCGAGCAGCCACGAGATCGTGGTGAGCTCGAGGCGCTCGCTGGCGAAGAACGCGGCGCCGATCAGGAAGATGCCCACCACCATCTGCGCCGCCCGCGTGCCCCGGATCATGAGGAGCACGCGATAGATGAGGTAGTACACGACCACCACGTCGATCGCGGTGACGACGAGCGATCGCGAGGTGAGACGGTCGAGGATGCTGGAGAGGGCCGATTCCATGTGCGCGCGCCGAGCGCGCGCGAGCCCTCAGCGTGGACGCGCGCGCTCTATTTCGGTGTACACCGCGAGCGCGGCACGAAGCAACGAAACATCGTGGGTGCGGAGCACGTGCGCGCCCGCGGCGACCGCGGCGAGGCACGCACCGACGGTGCCGGCGTCGAGCGCGGCGCGCTCGGTGCTACCCGTGATCCGCGCGATGAACCGCTTGCGCGACGGACCGACGAGCACGGGGCGGCCGAGCACCCGCGACAGTTCGCCGCAATGCGCGACGAGCTCCACGTTGGCGGCGTGGTCGCCCTTGCCGAACCCGAGCCCGGGGTCGACCAGCGTCCGGTCGCGCAGCCCCGCCGGCATCGCGTCGAGCCGGGCCGCCAGCTCGTCGGCGACCTCGCGCCACCCGACCGGCGCCTCGGCGGCGAACACGTC
>JAIOII010000649.1 GCA_019912685.1 Kofleriaceae bacterium | reverse complement strand
GAAGCGCCTCTTCGCCCTGCCCTACAAGGTGCACGGCGCCGGGACGACGCGCGTGCTCGAGGTCGCGCTCCGCGATCCCGAGAACCAGGCGGCGATCAACGAGCTCAAGGTCGTCTCCGGCATGCGCATCGACGCGCGCGTCGCGCCGGAGGTGCTCCTCAAGGAGGCGCTCTATCCCCGCGCCGACCTCCCGCCGCCGTCGGCGTTCGAGGGACCCGGCGGCGGCGCCCCGCCCGACGACGGCGGGCTCGAGCTCGATCTCGACCGCGTGAAGCGCCCGAACGACGCGCCCGCGTCCCGCAACCGCCGCGGCACCCCGTACGTCCGCTCGACGCACCCGCCGCCATCGACCGGGGCGACCGGCGGCCCCACGCCCGTGCCCTTGCCGCCGCTCCAGTACGAGCCGGAGGCGCCCGCGGGCCAGGCCGTCGGGCAGGTCCTCAAGGTGGTGTTCGCGCTCGCCGCGATCGCGCTGGTCGTGTTCGTCGGCGTCCGCTTCAAGAAGTGCATCACGTCGACCACGAAGTCGGTGGGCACGCACTACGACTCGAAGCTCCTCGGCGTGGGGATCGACTTCCCCGACGGGGCCGGCTGGCGCGTCGCGCCCGACCTCAAGGTCGAGATGGGCGGCGCGCGCTCGGAGTACTTCTACCGCGGCGGTGTCCCCGAGGTGCCGGTGGTCACGATGGTCCTCGCCCGCGGCCCGGCGGACGACGTGGGCGCCGCCTCGCAGCGAGCGCTCGCCGATCTCGTGAAGGACGCGCAGGTGATGGGGTGCGAGGCGTCGCCCGACCGCGCCGGCGCGATCGTGTGCCGGGGCGGCGGCACCCTGACGCTGTTCGGCAAGGCGCGGCAGAACGTCATGATCGACGTGCACGCCTGGGTCATCTCGACGGGCGAGCTGATGATGGCGGTGATGATCAACCCCGATCAGACGCTCTCGGAGACGCAGTACATCCTCAGCTCGATCGTCGAGCAGTAGCGGCGCGGTCGCTACGGCGCGACCGTGAACTTCCAGCGGATGGCGTCCTCGCCGACGCCGATCGCCTTGTTCGGCGCGCGGTAGCTGAAGCGCAGGCTGCCGGTGGCCTCGTAGCTGCCCTTCACCGCGCCGCGGCAGCCCACGGCCGCCGAGAGCTTGCGGCCGGTGACCTTGATCGCGTCGCCCTTCAGCGCCGTCGCCTCGCACGTCACGTCCGGCGGCAGCCGCAGCTTGATCTCCGGCTTCACGCTCGAGTCGAACGCGAGCCAGCTGGCGAGCTCGGCGGTGACCGCCAGCTCGAACCGCTCGCCCTTCTTGACCGGCGCGGTCGGCCCGGTCCCCTGGACCGCGAACGTCTTGATCGCGCCGACCAGCGAGGCGACCTTCGCGTCACGCGCGTCGAGCTGGTCGGGATCGCCGTTGAACGTGACGAGCGCGACCTTGCCGTCGACGTTCAGCACGATCGACATCGGCAGCGCCGTGCCGATGCTCATCTTCTTGAACAGCGCCGCCACGCTCTTGCCGTACGCCACGGCCCCGGCGCCGACCTCGCCACGCACCGGATCGAGCTTCTGCGCGTCGCGCTTCGAGCCGTTGATGTACGCGATGACGTAGATGCTGCCCTGCTCGCGCATGTTGAAGATGCGCGCGAGGTCGGTCGTGCAGTCCTCGACCCTGGGCTTGCAGAACCAGTGGACGACGACCTTGCCGGCCGCGTCGTTGCCGTTCGGCGCGCCCTCGAGCCAGTCCTTGGCCGTGGGCCAGACCCAGACCTCGCCGATCGCGGGTGTCTCGGCGCGGGCCGTGGCCGCGCCGAGGGTCAGCGCGGCGGTGGCGGCCACGACGGTGACGGCGAACAGGGAGGAGGAAGCCATGCCCCGGAGCATACCCTCTGGGACGGACGACCACGGCCGGGCATTCAAGGCTGGGCCAGCAGATCGCGCAGCGCGCCGGGCGCGTCGACGGGCGGCGAGCACGTCGGACCTTTGCACACGAACGCGCGCGCCTGGCCGCCGGCGGCCGGCGCCTTGCCCTCGAGCACCGACGGCGCGGCCCACGGCCCGGCGATCATCCGCGAGGGTGCGTAGACGCGTCGCGCCGCCGCGAGCAGCTC
>JAIOII010000648.1 GCA_019912685.1 Kofleriaceae bacterium | reverse complement strand
CGTCCGCGGCGATCGCGTCGCCGGCGGCGATCACGACCACGTCGCCGGGCACGAGCTCGCGCGCGTCGATCGTCTGCTCCGCGCCGTCGCGCACGACGCGGGCCTGGACCGCGGTCATCCGGCGCAGCGCGATGAGCGCTTGCTCGGCGCGGCCTTCCTGGAACGCGCCGATGACCGCGTTGATCGCCACGACGACCAGGATCACGATCCCGTCGCTCAGATCACCGAGCGCGAACGCGACCAGCGCCGCGACGACGAGCAGGTAGATGAGCGGGTTGGCGACCTGCCCGACGAGGCGCGCCCACCGCGACCGGGGCGGCGGCTCGGGCTGCGCGTTCGGGCCGGACCGGGCTCGCCGCTCGACGACCTCGGCGGCGCCCAGGCCCATGGCGGCGGACGTGCCGAGCGCGGCGACGACCTCGTCCGGCTCGCGGTCGTGCCAGGGCATCGGGTCAGGAGGATGCTACGGCCATGCCCGCGCAGGTAGGGCCGCGGCACGCGGGTTGCTCCCTCCCACGCCATGCGCGACCTCCGCATCTCCGAGATCATGACCACCCACGTCGTGTCGGTTCGCGACGATGCCTCGCTCTCCAACATCGACTGGGAGATGACCCTGGCCGAGGTCCGTCACATCCCGGTGGTCGACGACGCGGGCCACCTGCTCGGGCTGGTGTCGGACCGCGACCTCCTGCGCAACATCGCGCGTGCCGAGCGCAGCCGGCTGCCCGTCTCCTACGTGATGAGCGCTGCTCCCTTGACCGTGCGGCCCGACGACCCCGCACTTGCTGCGCTGGAGGTGCTGTTGACGCGCAAGGTCGGCGCCGTGCCCGTCGTCGACGACGCCGGCCACCTGATCGGCATCGTGACCTCGACCGACTTCCTCAACCTCGCGTACCGCGCCCTCCGCGGCATCCCGATCGACGCGCCGCACGTGAAGGCCTGATCCGGCGGGTGGCGACCTATCGGGCCGCGCCGACCAGGACGACCACCGAGCGCGGCTCGACCACGCACGACGGGTGCGCCAGCTCACGGCGCGCACCGACGTCGATGTCCTCGGGGGACGGCCGCGCGGTGTCGATGGCGACCCGCCAGCGGCACGGCGCGCCCTGCACGACGAACGGCACCGGCTCGGTCGAGCCGTTGACCATGACGTAGAGGTCGTCGTCGCGCTGCGACGCGCCGCGCAGGTGGAGCGCGAGCACGGACGCGCCGAGGTCGACGACGCCGCGCGGACCGTACCAGCGGACGTCCTCGCGCCAGAAGCGGCTGCGCGCGAGCGACGGGTGGCGCTTGCGGAACGCGATCATCTGCTGCACGAAGCGCCAGAACTCCGCGCGCTCGTCGCGCCGGCTCCAGTCGAGCCACGCGAGCTCGCCGTCCTGGTTGTACGGGTTGTTGTTGCCACGCTGCGTGTGCAGGAGCTCGTCGCCGGCGCGAAGCATGGGGGTGCCGTTCGCCAGCAGGAGCAGCGCGATGAAGTTCTTGGCCTGCCGCTCGCGCAGCGCGAGCACCTCGGGGGACGCGCCGTCGTCGCCCTCGCAGCCGTGGTTGCTGCTCCAGTTCGCGTCGGTGCCGTCGCGGTTGTCGTGACCGTTGGCCTCGTTGTGCTTGCGCTCGTACGCGACGAGATCGTAGAGCGTGAACCCGTCATGGCAGGTGACGTGGTTGACGCTCTGGTACGCGTGGTACGCGTCGATGACGTCGTCGGGGAACAGGTCGTTGCTGCCGTAGAGGCGCAGCATGAGCGCGCCGGTCATCCCGGCGTCGCCGCGCACGAAGCGCCGCACGTCGTCGCGGAACCGGGCGTTCCACTGCAGCCACGTCGTGCCCGGGAAGGCGCGCCCCAGCTCGTACGCGCCGGCCGCATCCCAGGGCTCGGCGATCATGCGCACGCGATCGAACCCCGGATCCCCGCTGATGTCGCCGAAGATCGGCGGATCCTCGAAGCGCACGGTGCCGTCGGGGTCACGCCCGAACACCGACGCGAGATCGAAGCGGAAGCCGTCGACCCGCATCTCGTGCACCCAGTAGCGCATGCTGTCGAGGATCATCTTGCGCACGTACCGGTTGTGCGCGTTGAGCGTGTTGCCGCAGCCCGCGTAGTCGGCGTAGCCGCCGTTCTTCATCAGGTAGTAGGTGCTGTTGTCGAGCCCCTTGAAGCTGTAGACCGGACCGTCGGCGCCGCCCTCGGCGGTGTGGTTGTAGACGACGTCGAGCACCACCTCCATGCCGACCGCGTGGATCGCGTCGACCATCCGGCGGAACGCATCGATCGGCTCGCGGCCGCGCGCGGCGTAGGCGCGATGCGGCGCGAAGAACGACAGCGGCATGTAGCCCCAGACGTCCTTGCCCTGGGGATCGAACTGGAACACGGGCATCAGCTCGAGGATGGTCACGCCGAGCTCGCGCAGGTACGGCAGCTTCGCGATCACGCCATCGAACGTGCCGCGCACGTCCGGCGCGACCCCCGAGCTCGGGTGACGCGTGAAGCCGCCGACGTGCAGCTCGTAGATGACGGCGTCGGCCTCGTGCAGCGTCGGCCTCGGCGCGCGCTCCACCGGCGCGGTCTCGCACGGGAGGATCGTCGCGAGCGGCGCCTTGCCGAGGTTGGGCGCGTCGCCGATCGCGGCCGCTCGCTCGAAGCCGGGCGGGAACGCGATGCAGCGCGCGTACGGATCGAGCAGCAGCTTCTCCGGCTGGAAGGCGTGACGCTCGTACGGGCCCACCGCGTCGGGGCCGTCGACGCGATAGCCGTAGTAACGGCAGGCATCCACGGTGGCGGCCGGCAGGCGGCAGTGCCACACGCGCCCCGACTTGTTGGTGAGCGGATCGAGCGTGACCTCGACCCGCGGCACCGCGGGATCCGCCTCGGAGAACAGGAGGAGCCGGACGTGCGTCGCGTGCTTCGAGTAGAGCGCGAAGTTGTACGCCCGCTCCTCGGCGCACCACGTCACGCCGAGGGGATACGGCGTTCCTTCGGTGCGGGCCCAGCTCGTCTCGGGCGAAGGAGGGCATTCGATCGCGGCCACGTCCCCGACCGCAGCATCCGTCGTGCCAGCGCGCGTGCCGCAAGCCTTGCGCACTCCGCGCCGGGCGCCCGCGGGCACGACCCATGCACCGATGATGCGCATGTCGCTCACCCAGCTCCACCACGCCGGCGACCGCCTCGGCCGCGTCCTCGCGAGGTTCCGTGACGAGGCGCCGGTGCTCCTTGCCATTCCGCGACGCGGCGTCGTCATCGGCGCGCAGGTCGCGCGCGCGCTCGGGCTGCCGCTCGACGCGCTGCTCTCCGAGCGGGCGTACGCTCCCGGACACCCCGAGCACCCGGTGGGAGCCGTGGCCCTCGGCGACATCATGATCCGGGACGAGCAGGCCGCCGTCGCGCTCGGCGTCTCCTCCAGCGAGCTCGACGCGACGCTCGACGCCACCATGCGGCAGCTGCGCCGTCGGCTGCCGGTCATCCAGGCGGGCCGCCCGCTCCCCGAGCTGCACGACCGCACGGTGATCATCATCGACGACGCCGCGATCGAGGGGCTGACGATGCAGGTCGCGATCGGCGCGATCGCCGCGCACCTGCCGGCGAAGCTCATCGCCGCCGTCCCGCTGTGCTCGGAGCTCGCCGCGCGCCGACTCCGCCCGCGCACCCAGGAGCTCGTGTATCTGGACCTCCTCCCGCTCGAGGAGGCCGCGCACCGCCACGCGGCGATCGACGAGGCGATCTGCCCGCCCATCACCGACGAGCAGGTGCACGAGCTGCTCGCCGACGCGCGACGTTACGCGCCGATGTCCACCGAGCACGTCGAGCTCGACGGCATCGCCGCCGACGAGCTGCACCCGTAGCGTCTCGGCTCAGGCTTGCGGACCGGTGACGAGGAGCGGGCGCGGGGCGCAGATCGCCGCCAGCGTCGACGCGACCTCGCCCGCCGACACGCCGCCGCGCTGCGAGCGCCGCGCGATGTCGTTCAGCGAGATCAGCCCGACGGGATGCCCCTTCGCGTCGATCACCGGCATGCGCCGGACCTGGAACTGCTGCATCGCCTCCTCGACGCGCTTCAGATCGTCGTCGGGGCCGCAGGCGTGGACGCCGCGCGACATCGCCGACGCGACCGGGATCGATCGGAGGTTGGAGCCGCGCGTGTACGCCGACATGCAGATGTCCCGGTCGGTGATCATGCCGACGACGTGACCGTCGTCGTCGAGCACCGGCAGGCAGCCGATGTCGTGCTCCCACATGAGCTGGGCCGCTCGCTGCAGGTCGTCGTGGCTGTGGCAGATGATGGGATCGGGGTGCATCAAGCTGGAGACCTTCATGCGCCGCCGGTGTAGCCATCGCCGTGCCAGCGATGGTGCGCGGGAAACGCGCACGGCCTGCGCGCGCGGCGCTGGCCCGCTGGGTGCAATGACGATCGCCGTGGCTCCACCTGCGCCCGCACGTGTCCCTCGCTCCCGCTGGTCCTGGCGCCTCGGCGCGCCGTTCGGCATCGACGTGTTCGTGCACGCGAGCTTCCTCCTCCTGGTCGCGTGGATCGCGATCGGTCAGCTCCTCGCCGGCCACGGCGTCGGCGCCGCGCTCGAGGGCATCGGGTTCATCGTCGCCGTCTTCGCGTTCGTCGTGCTGCACGAGCTCGGCCACGCCCGCGCCGCGCTCCGCTTCGGCTGCAGGACCCGGTCGATCACGCTCCTGCCGATCGGCGGCATCGCCCGCCTCGAGCGCATGCCGGAGCGACCGCGCCACGAGCTCGTGATCGCGCTCGCCGGGCCGGCCGTCAACGTGGCGCTCGCCGCGCTCCTCGCCGGCGTGCTCGTCGCCGGCGGGCTGCCGCTGGCGCCCGACGCGCTCACCGCCGAGCACGGCCAGCTCCTCGCGCGCCTGTTCTGGGTCAACGTCACGCTGGCGGTGTTCAACCTCCTGCCCGCCTTCCCCATGGATGGCGGCCGCGTCCTGCGGGCGCTGATCGCCTTGCGCGCCGCGCCGGCGCGGGCGACCGAGATCGCCGCGTGGGTCGGCAAGCTGTTCGCGGTCGGCTTCATCCTCCTCGGGATCTGGTTCAACCCGTTCCTGCTCCTGATCGGTGCGTTCGTCTGGCTCGGCGCCGACGTCGAGGTGCGCGGCGTGCAGCTGCGGGCGGCGATCACCGGCGTGCCGGTCCGCCAGGCGATGATCTCGCGCGTGACGTTCGTCGATCCGCAGACGCCGCTGGCGCGGGTCGCGGAGCTGCTCGTCGCCGGTCACCCGGCGCCGTTCCCGGTCGTCGACGCGGGCGAGGGCGGCGTGCTCGGCGTCGTGAGCGAGGCCGAGGTCACGCGCGGCCTGGCGACCGCCGGGCCCGAGACGCCCGCGAGCGCGGTGATGCGCCCCGTCGCGAGCGTGCCGGTCACC
>JAIOII010000647.1 GCA_019912685.1 Kofleriaceae bacterium | reverse complement strand
TCGACGTGCAGGTCGGCGCCGCCTGCGCGACGAAGTCGTGGCCGTCGAAGCGCTGGCCCTTGATCGCGACGTACAGGTCGCCGGGAGCCGCGGCGCGCCCGTCGATGCCGATGCGCGAGACCACGGTCGCGCCGTGCCCCTTCACGGCGCCGCCGCACTCGCTCGCGAGCTGGCTCACCGTCCAGGTCGGGCGCATCGCCGCGGCGGCGGCCGCCTCCTCGCGATCGTCGAAGTGGATCTTGGTCGTGCCCAGGATCTGGTAGTCCTCGTGGCCCTTGCCCGCGACGAGCACGATGTCGCCGGGCGTCGCCGCCGCGATCGCGGCGCGGATCGCGGTGCGGCGATCGACGTCGACGTAGAACGGCGACGGCACCGCCGGCAGGATCATCTCGACGATCGCGCGCGGATCCTCGGTGCGCGGGTTGTCGCTCGTGACGACGACGAGGTCGGCGAGCGCCGACACGACGGCGCCCATCTTCGGCCGCTTGGTCGGGTCGCGGTCGCCGCCGCAGCCGAACACGCAGATGAGGCGGCGCTTGCACAGCGGGCGCAGCGTGCGCAGCACGTTCTCGAGCGCGTCGGGCGTGTGGGCGTAGTCGACGACGAGGTCGAGGCCGGCGTCGTTCGGGACGCGCTCGACGCGCCCCGGCACGCCGGGGACCGACGCGATGCCGCGCGCGATCACGTCATGGGGCAGGCCGAGCGCCTCGCCGATGCCGACGACGAGCGCGATGTTGGCGACGTTGTAGCGGCCGATCAGCGGCCGCGACGTCACCAGGAGCTCGCCGCGTGGCGTCGAGATCCGCGCCCAGATGCCGTCGACCGTCGAGCGGAAGTCGAGCACCTTGATCTCGGCCTCGCGCTCCCCGAGCGAGACCCGCAGGATGCGGCGGTCCGCCCCGCCCGCGCGCGCCGCCGCGATCATCTCCTCGCCCGCAGGGTCGTCGACGTCGACGACGGCGGTGCCGTCGGCCGCGAGGTAGTCGCGGAAGAGGAGCTCCTTGGCGGCGCGGTACGCCTCCATCGACGCGTGCACGTCGAGGTGGTCCTGCGTCAGGTTCGTGAACCCGGCGACCTTGAACTGCAGCCCGGCCACGCGGTGCATCGCGAGCGCCGCCGACGTGACCTCCATCGCGACGTGCGTGCAGCCGGCCCCGGCCATCTCGCCGAGCGCGCCGTGCAGCACCTCGGGCGTGGGCGTCGTGTACGGCGCGTCGATCGCGCCGGTCGGCCAGCGGTAGCTGACGGTGCCCATCACGCCGGGCACGAAGCCGGCGGTCGCCAGCACGTGCTCGAGGAGGAACGTGCTCGTCGTCTTGCCGTTGGTGCCGGTGATGCCGACGAGCGTCAGGCGCGACGCCGGATCGCCGGCGGCGGCGCCGATCAGGTGGCCGAGCGCGCGCTCGCCGCTGGGCACGACGAGGTGGGGCACGGACAACCGCGGGGGGACGGACTCGACCACGACCGCCGCCGCGCCGCGCGCGACCGCGCCGTCGACGAAGTCGTGGCCGTCGGCGCGCCGTCCGCGCACGGCGACGAACAGGTCGCCCGCGCCCACCGCGCGCGAGTCCGCCGTCACCGCGCGGATGTCGACGTCGGCGCCGACGAGGCGGGCGCCGGGGACGCTGGCAGCGAGGGCCGAGAGCTTCATGTCCTGAACGTCAGGCGGCACGCACCTGATCAACGCGGAAGTTCACCGATTTCGTCCGGCGTGGCAAGGCGCTACTCGTCGGAGAACCGGAGCGTGATCACCGTGCCGGCGGCGGCGCGGCCGGGGCCGGGCGCCTGCTCGACACAGCGACCCGAACCACGCACGACGACGTCGAATCCGCGCGCCCGCGCCGCGTCGAGCGCGCGACCGACGCTCATGCCAGCGAAGTCGGGCACGTCGACGAGCGGGACCTCGTCCTCGAGCGGCATCTCGGGGAGCGTCGGCGGCGGCGCGGGCTGCGCGGTCCGGGTCGGGAGCGCCGGCTCCGGCTCGTCCTCCGTCGGCACTCCCGGCGAGCGCTCGAGCGCCGTCGGATCGCCGGGCACGCCCAGGTAGCGCAGCGTCTCGCTCGTGACCTTGCCGAACACGGGTCCGGCGACCTTGCCGCCGAAGTAGTCCTTGCCGCTCGGCTCGTCGATCACGACGACCACGGCGATGCGCGGCGCGTCGATCGGGGCGAGCCCGGCGAACGACGCGAGGTACTTGTCGGGCGAGTAGCGGCGGATCGCCGGATCGTACTTGTGCGCGGTGCCGGTCTTGCCGCCCGCCCGGAAGCCCGGGACCATCACGCTCGCGGCGGTGCCGCCGTCCTTGCCCTTCTCGAACACGCTCGCCAGCATCGGCAGGAGCGCGCGCGCGGTCTCGGGCTTCATCACCTGCGTGCCCGGATCGATCGGCTCGAAGAGCACCTTGCCGTCGGGCCCGGTCACCTTCGCGACCGTGCGCGGCGCGTGGTAGACGCCGCCGTTGCCGACCGCGGCCATCGCGGCGGCGAGCTGGATCGGCGTCACCGTGAGGCCGTAGCCGTAGCAGATCGTGACGAGCTCGACCTCGCGCCAGGTCGTGCCGGGGCGGATGACGCCGCTCTGCTCGCCGGGCAGCTCGATGCCGGTCTTCTTGCCGAAGCCATAGCGCAGGAGCGCGTCGTGGAGCCGCTCGCGTCCGACGCGCAGGCCGATCTTCACCGCGCCGACGTTCGACGAGCGCTTCATGACGCCGCTCGTCGTGAGCGCCTCGTCGTGGTGCGTGTCGGTGACGGTCTTCCGGCCGATCTTCCACCGCCCGCCTTCGACGTTCCACCACTCGTCGGGGCGCGTGACGCCGAGGTCGAGCGCGGCGGCGATGGTGAAGATCTTCATCACCGAGCCGATCTCGAAGACGTCGGTCACCGGGCGGTTGCGCGCCTGCGCCTTGACGGCCGCCGCCGGATCGTTCGGGTCGTAGGTCGGGTGGCTCGCCATGGCGAGCACGCCTCCGGTGGCGACGTCGAGGACGACGACCGTGCCCGACTTCGCCTTGTTGAGCGTGATCGCGCCGGCGAGCGCCTCGTCGGCGATGTGCTGGATCGCGCGATCGATCGTGAGCTGCACGGTCGCGCCCGGCGTCGCCTCGACGAGGCCGTCGGCCATCATCGTCTTGCCGCGCGCGTCGCGCAGCGCGCTGAAGCGCGCGCGCTCGCCGGTGAGCAGGTCGTCGAGCGCGAGCTCGAGGCCGTCGAGGCCGTTGCCGTCGATGCCGGAGAAGCCGATCACGGGGCCGCCCGACGTCGAGCCGGGATACCAGCGCCGCGGCTCGCGCGTGACCTCGACGCCGGGCAGCTTCAGCGCGCGCACGGCGTTCGCCTGCTCGGGCGAGACGTGGCGCGCGACCCACGCGAAGTGCTTGTTGGTGGCGAGGCGCGCCTCGAGCGAGATGACGTCGAGCCCGAGCGCCCCGGCGAGCCGCTCGGCGGTGCCGGCGACGTCGACCACGGCGCGTGGGTTGGCGAACACGCTCTCGGCGTCGGCGGAGACGGCGAGCGGGCGGCCGCGCGCGTCGAGGATGGGCCCGCGCGGCGCCGGGATCTCGACGGTGTGCACGTGCTGGCGCACCGCCTGCTCGCGCA
>JAIOII010000646.1 GCA_019912685.1 Kofleriaceae bacterium | reverse complement strand
CGGGCTCGGCGACGCCGCGCGTGCCGACGTGCTGCTTCACGACGTCCGACGGCGTCTCGATGCCGGGGACGGCGTCGAGTACGGCGGCGGGGAAGACGTGCAGTGGCCAGCCGAAGCGATCGCAGAGCGCGAGGAGCGCCGGCTCGTCGGCCTTCTTGTCGACGGTGGCGAGCTTGCGGATGGCGCGCGGCGACAGCCCGTGCTCGGCGAGGACGGCGTGGAGGCCGCGCTCGACCAGGTCGGGCGGCGCGCCGCGATCGCAGCCGATGCCGACGACGAGGCTGCGCGGCCGGTAGACGACGGCGTTGGCCCAGTGCGCCGGATGGCTGCGCTCGAGCTCGCGGTCGGTGGCGACGAGGAGGATCTCGAAGCGCGCCGGGTCGACGGCGTCGAGCTCGGTCGCGTAGCGGACGCCGGGAGGCAGCGGGCGGTCCTCGGGCCAGAACGAGGGCTCGCCCGCCTCCTGCACGAACGCGACCGGCGCGGCGTTGACGACGGCGGCGCAGCCGCGGGTCACGTTGCGATCGGGATCGTCGAGGGTCCAGCCGAGCTCGCGGCCGAGGATGTCGACGGTGAGCGTGCCGCGCACGTCGGACGCGGTGGTGACGACCGGCGTGGCGTCGAGCGCCGCGGCCACGCGGTGGGTGAAGTCGTTGCCGCGGCCGACATGCCCCGACAGCGTGCAGATCGCGAACCGCGCGTCGTCGTCGACGCACACGACCGCCGGGTCGACCTTCTTGTCGACGAGGAGCGGCGCGATCATGCGGACGACCGCGCCGACGCTGATGACGAAGACGTGGCAGTCGTACGCGGTGAACGTCGCCTCGAGGTGCGGCCCCATGGGCAGGGCGAACGGGCGCGCGCCGGGCGGCGGCTCGAGACGCCCCGACACGAAGAGGTCGGCGCCGGGGAGCGCGGCGGCGAGGCGCGCGCCGATGGCGACGCCGTGGTGCGTGATCGCGTGGATGGCGTAGGGACGTCTCATGGAACACCTCCGCGTGAGCGGGGCGGGACATCGCCGGCGAGCACGCCGCTCCGCTCCTTCTTCGCGACGACGACCATGGCGAAGCAGTCGCCGCGCTCGGCGCCGACCTCGCGCAGGTCGCGCGCGATGCGCTGCTCGGCCATCGTGGCGCGCGACACGTAGACGGCGCGGTCGAGGAGGCCGGCGCGCTCGAGCGCGGCGACGACGCGCGGCATCTCCGGCCCGATCTTCATGAGCACGACGGTGTCGAAGCGCGCGAGCACGTCGTCGAGATCGTCGAGGCCGCACGTGCCGGGCAGGATCGCGATCCGCTCCTGGCCGTCGGCGAGCGGGATCCCGGTGACGGCGGGCACCGCCATCACCGACGAGACGCCGGGGGTCACCTCGACGCGCACGCCGGGCCAGCGCCGCGGCGCCTCGCGCTGCAGGTAGATGAACGTGCTGAAGAGCGACGGGTCGCCCTCGGTGACGAACGCGACGTCCTGGCCGCGCGCGAGGCGTGCGCCGATCGCGTCGAGCGCCCGGTCCCACGCCGGCCGGAGCCGCGCCGGGTCCTTGCTCATCGGGAACGTGAGGAAGATGCGCTCCTGGCCGGCGACGTCGCCGAGCGAGGGCGCGACGATCTCCCACGCCTTCGAGCCGCCCCAGTCGCAGCTGCGGGGCAGGGCGAGCACCGGCGCGCGGCGCAGGATCGCCTGGGCGCGCAGCGTGACGAGATCGGGCGCGCCGGGGCCGACGCCGACGCCGTGGAGCACGCCGTAGGTGGCGATGCCGGGCGCGATGGCGGTCACGACGCGCGCTCCTTGGTGACGGTGAAGATCTGGATCGGCGAGAGCGCCTCGTAGCGCAGGTAGCGGGCGAGCGGCGCGGCGCGCGAGAGCTGGACGAGCGTGACCTCGGGCGTGAGGCCGCGCGCGCGCAGCGCCTGGTAGACCTCGGCGGCGCTGTCGAGGGTGATCGCGTTCACGACGAGGCGACCGCGCGGCCGCAGGCGGGCGAGGGCGACGTCGACGATCGCGGCCAGCTCGCCCTTGCTGCCGCCGACGAACACGGCGTCGGGATCGGGCAGCTCGGCGAGCGCGTCGGGCGCGCGGCCGGCGACGACGGCGACGTTATCGGCGCCGTGGGCGCGCGCGTTGTCGCGCGCCATGGTGACGCACTCGGGGTCGACCTCGATCGCGAAGACCTGGCCGGCGGGCGCGAGCAGCCCGGCCTCGATCGCGACCGAGCCGGAGCCCGCGCCGATGTCCCACACGATCGCGTCGGGCGCGAGCGCCATCGCCGCGAGCGAGAGCAGGCGTACCTCGCGCTTGGTGATGAGCCCGAGCTTCGGCACGCGCTTCGCGAACACCTCCTCGGGGAGGAAGGGGATCGCCGGGGGCGGGCGCCAGGCCGGATCGGTGCGACGGAGGAGGAGGACGTTCAGCGGATCGACGTCGGTCACGCCGGCGAGCTCGGTGAGGTCGAACGCGCGCACGCGCTCGCCGGGGCCGCCGAGCCGCTCGCACACCCACGCGCGCCAGCCGGCGTCGCCGTGGGCGACCAGGTG
>JAIOII010000645.1 GCA_019912685.1 Kofleriaceae bacterium | reverse complement strand
GAGATGCACCAGCGGGGTCGCGAGCTCGCCAGGCAGTGGCGGCAGGATGGCGACCGCGCGAAGCTCGAGGAGGCCGCGCGCCTCTTCAAGGAGGCGTACAAGCTCGCGGGCTCGCCGCTCGCCGAGTGCGATCTGGGCCTCGCGCTCCACTACCTCGGCGAGGACGGACGGGCGCACGCGCGGCTCACGCGCTGCATGCCGCGGCTCGCCGCCGAGGGCCCGGACCAGGTCGCGGCGTACCGCGGCGTCGAGGACGAGGTCACCGCGGCGCTGCGCACGGGCCACGTCGCCGTCGACATCGTGACGACGCCGCCCGGCGCGATCGTCACCGTCTCGGCGTTCCCCGACGACGAGACCGTGATCGCGCCGACGCTCGTGTGGCTGGCGCCGGGCAAGCACACGTTCGTCGCGCGGCTCGCCGGGCACGCCGACGCGTCGTTCGAGGTCGATCTCACCGCGCAGGACGTCACGACGCGCGCGCGCAAGGAGTGGCGCGTGCGCCTCGATCCCGCGCCCGCCGAGCGGGCGGGCGTAGCGCCCGTCGTCGAGCCTCCACCGGTGGTCGACACGCCGCGGCCCCGCGCGCGCTCGAGGACGGCGGCGTACGCGACGCTCGCGACCGGCGGCGTGCTCCTCGGCGGCGGCGCGGTCGTGCACGTCCTCGGCCGTGACGTGCGCAGCGAGCTCGCGACGCTGTCGGGGCAGGCGTACGAGGACAAGCTCGGCACGTGGCAGACGTACCAGCGCGCGACGATCGGCCTCTACGCGGCGGGCGCCGTCGCGACCGGCGTCGGCGTGTGGCTCTACCTGCGCGCGCGCACCCCGGCGCCGCTGACCGTCGCGCCCGCCGCCGAGGGCCGGGGCGCGATGGTGTGGCTGTTCGCGACGCGGTGACGCGATGAGCGGTTCGCAGCCGACGAGCGATCCCGATCCCGCCGCGCAGGAGTGGTACTGCGCGACGTGCGATCGCTCGTACGGCGCGGGGAACGCGTTCTGCCCCGAGGACGGGACCCGGCTGGTGCGGCTCGACGAGGACGATCCGCTCGTCGGCAAGTCGATCGACGGGCGCTTCGTGATCCGCGAGCGCCTGGGGCGCGGCGGCATGGGCGTCGTGTACCGGGCGTGGCAGGCGTCGGTGGGGCGCGAGGTCGCGATCAAGGTCATCCGTCCGCGGCCCGGCCACGACGCGGCGACGACCAAGCGCTTCCTGCGCGAGGCCAAGCTGGCGAGTCAGCTCTCGCAGCCGTCGACGGTCGGCGTCATCGACTTCGGTCAGGGCGACGACAACGTCCTCTACCTCGTGATGGAGCTCTTGCGCGGGCGCACGCTCGCCGAGGTGCTGCGCGATCACGGGCGGATGAGCCCCGAGCGCGCGGTGCGCGTCGGGACGCAGATCTGCGACGCGCTCGAGGCCGCGCACAAGCTCGGCATCGTGCACCGCGATCTCAAGCCGGCGAACGTCATGATCCTCGACGATCCGCCGGGCCGCGATCTCATCAAGGTGCTCGACTTCGGCCTGGCGAAGGTGATCGACGCCGACGAGTCGACCGTGACGCAATCCGGCCGCCTCGTCGGCACGCCGTCGCACCTGCCGCCCGAGGTGGCGATGGGCGCGGCGGCCACGCAGCGCAGCGATCTCTACGCGGTCGGCGTGATCCTGTTCGAGATGCTCGACGGCCGGCCGCCGTTCACCGCCGACAACGTCAACATGATGGTCGCGCTGCACGCGTACCAGCCGGCGCCGGAGCTCGGCCCGCACGTGCCGCGGCCCCTCGCGCACGTGGTCGCGCGCACGCTGGCGAAGAAGCCGGAGGCACGCCCGTCGAGCGCCGCCGAGCTGCGCACCCTGCTCGAGGCCGCCCTGCGCGGCGAGCTGCCGTCGGGCAGCGGCCCCATCGAGGCCACGGC
>JAIOII010000064.1 GCA_019912685.1 Kofleriaceae bacterium | reverse complement strand
GGTCGTGGCAGTCGGTGCAGCTGATCGCCGGCGGGCGCCTCGGTCGAGTTGCGCGTCGCCGCGGTACCCCGACGGCGTCGAGTGGCACTGCGCGCAGATCGCGTTCACGAGCGCGGGCTCGTCGCGGCCGCGGGTGAGGGCAGGGGCGTCCGGCTTGCGGCGGACGTGGGGACCGACGGGCGCGAAGCGTTGCGGCGCGCCGTCGGCGTGCGCGCGCCCGCCGAGGTGGCAGCTCTCGCAGCTGATGCCGACGGTGACGAGCTCGTCGGTGGGCAAGAGGTTGCGCTCGCGGCCGCCGGTGCGCTGCTCGATGGTCCGCGCGGTGGCGACGAGCTCGACGTGCGCCTCGGGCCCGTTGCCGATCGCCGGGTCGCGGAGGAGGCGCAGCTCGAACGGGTACGTGTTGTGGCACCACGCGCAGCGCGCGGCCCACGGCGTCGCCTCCGGCGTGAACGGATCGAAGGCGAGCGCGCCCGACGCGTCGTGCTCGGCGCCGAACCAGGAGTCGAAGTACGGCTGCGGGTACCAGCCGGGGCGCGCGATCCACCAGCCGAAGGGCAGGCGCACCTCGAGCGCGGCCGGGTCGCCCTCGCGGACGCCGACGTACTCCTGGAGCGCGCGGGCGCCGATCGTGCGCGTGACGCGGTAGCGGGCGCCCGCGAGGTCCATGATCGGCACGCCGGCCTCGCGGGTGAAGCGCGCGGTGCGCCCGCCGTACGTGAGCTGCGTGCCCCAGTCGCCGGCGACGGCGTCGCCGAGCGCCCGCTGGTTCATCACGGCGTGCAGCGAGCCCTGCCACGCCTCGTGCTTCTCGGGATGACATTCGGCGCACGCTTCGGGCCCGATGTAGTCCTCGCGCCGCACGTTGCTTTCTTCGCCGTGCCCGTGCCCGTGCCCGATCGCGGGTTCATGCGTCGGACGCTCGCTCCCGGACGCCGCGCAAAGGGCGAGCGCCGCCACGAACATCGCCTTTCGCGCCGCGCGCGCCATGGAGCCGATCATATAGAGTCCCGGCATGGCGTCTCCCGGTCGTCGTCACGATCTCGTCCTCTTCGGCGCGACCGGCTTCACCGGCCGGCTCGTCGCCGAGCACCTCGCCCGTCACGCGGCCGGCACCTCGCTCGCGTGGGCGCTCGCCGGGCGCAACGTCGGCAAGCTCGAGAAGGTGCGCGCGGAGCTCGCCGCGATCGACGCGGCGTGCGCCGAGCTGCCGCTCGTCGAGGCCGACGCGATGGACCGGGAGGCGATGGCGCGGGTGGCCGCCGACACGCGCGTGGTGTGCACGACGGTCGGGCCGTACGCCATGTACGGCGAGGCGCTGGTCGACGCGTGCGCGCGGGCGGGGACGCACTACTGCGACCTCACCGGCGAGGTGCCGTTCATCCGCGGGTCGATCGATCGCAACCACGAGGAGGCGAAGCGGACGGGCGCGCGCATCGTGCACTGCTGCGGGTTCGACTCGATCCCGAGCGACCTCGGCACGCTGTTCCTGCAGCACGAGCTCGTCGCGCGCACGGGCGCGCCGGCGCGCGCGGTGACGGCGCTGTTCGGCGAGTCGAGCGGGAAGCTGTCGGGCGGCACGGTGGCGAGCATGCTCGGCATCATCGACACGGCGGCGAAGGACAAGGCCGTGCGCCGGCTGCTCGGCGATCCGCACGGCCTCGATCCGGCGGGCGGGCCGCGCAGCGCGGCCAGGGACGCGCGCGGGCCGGGGTGGGACCGGGTGCTCGGCAAGCCGACGGCGCCGTTCGTGATGTCGGCGATCAACTCGCGCATCGTGCGCCGCAGCCACGCGCTCCTCGGCTACCCGTGGGGCGACGACTTCCTCTACGACGAGCGTATGAGCTTGCCGCGCTCGCCGATCGGCGTGGCGGCGGCGGTCGCGATCACCGGCGCGCTGGCCGGCTTCGTCGTCGCGTCGCAGGTGCGCGCGCTGCGCAAGCTGATCGAGAAGCGCGTGCCCCAGCCCGGCGAGGGCCCCTCCGCCGAGGAGCGCGCGCGGGGCCACTACATCGTCCGCCTCCACGCCGAGTCGTCCGGCCTCCGCCTCGTCGCGCAGGTCTCCGACCAGCTCGACCCCGGCTACGCCGGCACCGCCCGCCTCCTCGGCGAGGCCGCGCGCTGCCTCGCCGAGGACGACCTCACCTCTCCCGGCGGCGTCCTCACCCCCGCCGTCGCCATGGGCATGACCCTCATCGACCGCCTGGTCGCCGCCGGCGTCACCTTCGACATCTCGGAGGGGACACGCTCCTAGGCTGCAGCGCCCTGTAATCGCACGACTTCTGGACACACTTGCGTCGCGGAAAGCGGGGACACGCTCCCCCCTCTCAACATCCCGAGATCTCGCTGCTTTTAGACCCAGTTGCGTCGCGCACATGAAGCGTCGGGCGACGCCCTGACGCAACTGGGTCGAATTTTGTAGTGATTCCATAAGGATGCAACCCCGGAGCGTGTCCCCCTTCAGGGCGACGCAAGTGGGTCGGATTTCGTTGTGATTCTGGAGGGGTGCGACCCCGGAGCGTGTCCCCCTCAGCGGGAGGCGAGGGTGCGGAGGAGGGCGAGGCCGAGCTCGGGCCAGCGGTCGAGGGCGGAGAGGAAGGTGGCGCGGTCGAGGATGAGGAGAGAGGTCGGGGAGGAGGCGATGAGGGTGACGGCGCGCGCGGAGTCGTCGACGAGGGCGAGCTCGCCGACGACCGAGCCGGCGGGCATCGGTGGGGCGAACGGGGAGTCGGCGATGCGGAGCTCGCCGGAGAGGACGAGGAACATCGCATCGCCGGGTTCGCCAGCGCGGACGAGGATGTCGCCGGCGGCGAGGGTGCGACGGTGAGCGTCGGCGGCGAGCGCGATGGCATGCCGGCCGGCGAGCTCGTCGAAGAAGCGGCACGAGCGCAGCGCGGCGAGCGCGGGCTCGGCGGCCGCGTGATCGCCGCGCAGGAGGCCGGCGAGCCATGGATCGACGGTGGTGACGAGATCGGCGACCG
>JAIOII010000644.1 GCA_019912685.1 Kofleriaceae bacterium | reverse complement strand
GGTGACGCCGCAGGGCGCGCGGGATCTCCCGGCGTATCGCGACGCGCAGCGGAGGATCCGCGGGCTGCCGCCGAGCAAGCTGTCGCGCTGGATCGATCAGCAGATGCAGCTGCTCGCGGCGCAGGTCAGCGCGCGTCCGCGGTAGCTACGCCGAGAGCACGGTGCCGCCGACGATCAGGACGACGTCGAGGCCGCGGCGCTCGCTGGCCTCGACCGGCATCGCCGGCGACACGCTCGACGCGTGCACGCCGTGGATCGTCACGAACACGTACTCGCCGGGCGGCAGGCCGACGAAGCGGAAGCGGCCGGTGCGATCGGTGCGGGTGCGCGGCGCGGGGTGCGCCGACGCCTTGCCGCCGATGAAGCTCGGCGTCGCGACGACGGTGACGTCGGCGACCGCATTGCCGAGCGCATCGACGACGCGGCCGACGACGCTCGGCGCCTCGGCGCGGCGGACCTGCTTGAGCGCGGGCTTCTCGCGCGGGCGCACGGCGGCGCCGCTCGATGCCTCGGCGTGCTGTGGCTCGGACGTCAGCGTGCAAAGCGCGACGACGATCCCCGCGATGGCGCTCATGGCTCCCCGGCAAAGCATGGCCCGTGCCTAGGAGACTCCGGGAGGGCCTCCAGGGTTGCACGGAGATAGACGAGCGACGCCGCAGGTGCGACGGTCGCAGGACGGTCGCACCTGTCGCAGATGTCGCAGTGTCGCGGATGGCCCCCTTCGACTCGGGCTCGCTGGCGCTCGCCCTCGCTCAGGGTGAACGGTTCAGCGGAATTGCGCGGGGTCGATCGCGAATCGCTTGATCCAGCGCTGGATCTGCTTGCGGTCCTTGCCCATCGCACGCGCGACCGCCGAGATGTTGCCGCGTTGCTCCCGCATCGCAGCGCACAGCGCGTCGCGCTGCTGTTCGTCGGCCGGAGACAGGGTCAGCGCCCGGCCCGCGCCGGGGGGGCGGCCGGTCCTCACCGTGTCGGGGAGATGACTCACCAGCACCGGCTCCTTGCCGGCGAGCACCGCCGCCGTCGTGAGCGCCTGCTCGAGCTCGCGCACGTTGAGCGGCCACGGGTACCGGAAGAGCAAACGCGCCGCCTCGATCTCGAGGCCCGCGCCCTCCGCGGGGAAGTGGCGATCGTACAGGTTGCCGATGAGCAGCCCGAGGTCCGGCTTGCGCTCGCACAGGGGCGGCACCTCGACGCGGAAGCCGGCGAGGCGCGCGAACAGATCGCGCCGGAACCCGCCGTCGGAGATCATGCCGTCGAGGTCGCGGTGCGTCGCCGCGATGACGCGCACGTCGACCGCCACCGGGCGCGTGCCGCCGACCGGCATGACCTCGCGCTCCTGGAGCACGCGCAGCAAGGCCGCCTGCGACGCGGGCGGCAGGTCGCCGATCTCGTCGAGGAACAGCGTGCCGCCCTCGGCCGAGCGAACCAGGCCCGCGCGATCCTCGTTGGCGCCCGAGAACGCGCCCTTGCGGTAGCCGAACAGCTCGCTCTCGACGAGGTTCGCCGGCAAGGCGCCGCAGTTCACCGCGATGAACTGGCCGCCGCGCCGGGAGATGGCGTGCACCGCGCGGGCGAGCACCTCCTTGCCGGTGCCGCTCTCGCCCTCGATGAGCACGGGCACCGTCGACTCGGCGATCTGGCGCAGCCGGTTCAGCTCGCGCGCGTACTCGGGCGACATCGTCGCCAGCCCGGAGTGCTCGGCCGGCGTGCGCTCGAGGTCGACGATCGCCGGCGCGTCGGGCGGCACCGCCAGCTTCTCGCAGAACACGAGGATCGTGTGCCCGAGCTCGATGACGTCACCGTCGGCGAGCACCGCGCGCTTGGTCGGCTGCCCGTTGACGAACGTGCCGTTCTTCGACTCCGTGTCGACGAGCACCCAGCGGCCGAAGCTCGGCTCGATGCGGGCGTGCCTCGACGACATCCAGCGGTCGGGCACCTTGATCATCAGCTCGCCGGCGTTCCTCTCGCCGCGGCGCTCCGAGCCGCGACCGAGGACGACGGCGGAGATGCCGCCGAGGTCGAAGCGAGCGGAGAGCGCTCGCGGACGCGAGCATTCCAGCGCGAGCACGAGCGCGGGCCGCTCGACGGTCCCGTCGCTCTTGCCGGCCGCGTCATCGGCAAGGCTGAGCGTGGCCCCCAGCGTGTCCACCATGGTCTCCATCTTACTCAGAAACCAACGCCGCGCCCGGGATCATCCCGGCCAGCGTACATGCGTCGCACGTGATGAATCCGGGTCTCAATCCCGCGCGGTCACGCCGACTTCTTCCGGGATTTCTTCTTCTCCGCCGGCGCCGGCGCCGGGGCCTCGGCCGCGGGAGCCGCCGGCATCGCCGCGCCCGTCATCCCCAGGCTCGCCTTCAGCGCCTCCATCAGATCGATGATCTTGCCCTGCGGCGCCTCGGGCGCCGCCGTGATCTCCTGGCCGTCGACCTTCTGCTGGATGAGCTCGAGCATCCGCTTCTTGACGTCGTCCTCGTACTTCGACGGGTCGAAGGTCTCGTGGGTGATCTGCGCGATGAGCTGCTGCGCGAGCGCGAGCTCGGTCGGCTTGAGCTCCGGCAGATCCGGGATGGGCACCTCCCCCCACGCCTTCACCTCGTCGGCGTAGCGGAGCTGGTGGATGATGAGCCCGTTCTGGAACGGGCGCACGGCGACGACGTACTGCTTGCCGCGCGCCGAGTAGCTCGCGATGCCCATGAGCCCGCTCTGCACCATCGCCTCCGACAGGAGCTTGTAGGCGCGCTCGCCGCCCTTGTCGGGGCCGATGTAATAGGACTTCTCGAAGAGCAGCGGATCGACCGCCCTGGCCGGCACGAACTCGGTGAGCTCGATCGAGTTGGTCGCGACCGCGTCGAGCGCCTTGAGCTCGTCGGCGGTGAAGGTCACGTACTGGCCCTTGGTGAACTCGTAGCCCTTGACCGTGTGCTCGCGGTCGACGATCTCCCCGTCCTTGGTGCAGATGTACTGCTGCTTGAGCCGTGACCCGCACGCGTCGTGGAGCATGTTGAAGGAGATGTCGGAGCCCGACTCGCTCGTCGTGTAGAGCTTGATCGGGATCGAGACGAGCCCGAACGAGATGGTCGCAGTACCGATGGCGCGAGCCGGCATGAAATAATTCTACCTAGCCAGATGAGCGAGGGCGAAGATCCGCTGCAGAAGTACCGCGCCAAGCGCGATGCAGGGTCCACGCCAGAGCCCGTCGGCTCGCGTCCGGTTCCCGGACGGGGCGGGCCGAGCGTCTTCGTGGTCCACGAGCACCACGCCACGCGTGATCACTGGGACCTGCGCCTCGAGATCGACGGCGTCCTCGCCTCGTGGGCGGTCCCGCACGGTCCCTCCATGACCCCCGAGGACAAGCGCCTCGCCGTGAAGGTCGAGGTCCACCCGCTCGAATATGTCGATTTCGAGGCGGTCATCCCCGAGGGCAACTACGGCGCCGGGCCGATGGTGGTGTGGGACCGCGGGCGCTTCCTCCCGAAGGGCGACCCGGTCGAGGGCGTCCGCCAGGGCGAGGTGAAGTTCGAGCTCCACGGCTTCAAGCTGCGCGGCGAGTTCACGCTCGTGCGCACCGCCGGGCGCGGCCCGCGCGGCAACCGCACGCCCAAGGGCGGCGACGAGTGGCTGCTCATCAAGAAGCGCGACGCGTGGAGCGAGGCGTTCGCCGCCGCCGGCCAGCCGCTCGCGAGCACGAGCATCCTCTCCGGGCTGTCGGCCGAGGAGCTGGCGACCGGCGCGACGCGCATCGTGGAGGCGCGCGCCGCGATCGTCGCGACCGGCGCGCCGCGGAAGGTGATCGAGCCGGCCGGCTTCGTGCCCATGCTGTGCGAGACCGCCGACAAGCCGTTCTCGTCGAAGGACTGGATCTTCGAGCTCAAGTACGACGGCTTCCGGCTGACCGGGTGGGGCGGCGCGGGCGCGGCGACCTTGCGCTATCGCAGCGGGCAGGACGCGACGGCGCGCTACCCGGAGCTCGCGGCGAGCCTGCGCGCCCTGCCCATCCCCGGGCTCGTCCTCGACGGCGAGGTCGTCGTGCTCGACGCCGAGGGCAAGCCGTCGTTCCACGCCCTCGCCGAGCGCGCGCAGATGCCGAGGAAGACCGACCTCGCGCGCGCGGCGGTGGCGTCGCCGGTCGCGTGGTTCGTGTTCGACCTGCTCGGCGCCGACGGCTTCGATCTGCGCGGCTGCCCGCTCGAGCGGCGCAAGGAGCTCCTCGCCCGCATCGTGCCGCCGGTCGGCATGGTGAAGCTCGCCGAGCACATCCCCGAGGTCGGCGAGGCGTTCCTCGCCGAGGTCGCGCGCCGCGGGCTCGAGGGGCTGGTCGGCAAGCGGCTCGGCTCCCGCTACCGCGCGAACACGCGCTCGAGGGACTGGCTCAAGCTCAAGCACGACCCCGAGGACGACTTCGCGGTGTGCGGCTACACCGCGCCCAAGGGCACGCGCGCCGGGCTGGGCGCGCTCCACCTGTGCGTGCGCGACGGCGACGCGTGGCGCTACGCCGGCAAGGTCGGCTCGGGCTTCGACGACAAGACGCTGGTCGCCTTGCGCAAGGAGCTCGAGGCGGCGCCGCGCTGGCAGCTGCCGTTCCCGCGGCCGGAGGCGTCGAGCGACGCGACGTGGATCGAGCCGACGCTCGCCGTGTCCGTCCGCTACCGCGAGTGGCCGGCCGACTCGACCCTGCGCTTCCCGGTGTTCCTGCGCCTGCGCCGCGACAAGCCGGCGCTCGAGTGCACGATGCCGGCGCGCCACTCGGGCGAGGCGATCGCGCGGGCCGAGCGGCGCGTCGAGAAGGACGACGCGCCGGCGAACGAGGCGCCGCTCGAGGCCGACGTGCGCACGCGCAACGTCCACCTGTCGAACCTGAAGAAGGTGTTCTGGCCGGCCGAGGGCTACACCAAGGGCGACCTCGTCGCGTACTACCGCGCGATCGCGCCGTGGATCCTGCCGTACCTCGCCGAGCGCCCCGTCGTGCTCACGCGCTACCCCGACGGCATCGACGGCAAGTGGTTCTACCAGAAGGATCTGCCCGACTGGGTGCCGCCGTGGCTGCGCACCGTCACGCTGTGGAGCGAGGGCAGCCAGCGCGAGATCCACTACGTGCTCGTCGACGACGCCGACGGGCTCGCGTACCTGGCGAACCTCGGCTCGATCCCGATCCACGTGTGGGCGAGCCGGACCGTCGACCTCGGCCGCCCCGACTGGACGATCATCGATCTCGATCCGAAGGGCGCGCCGAAGGAGCACGTCGTGCCGCTCGCGCTCGCGATCCGCGAGCTCTGCGAGTCGATCGCGCTGCCGACCTACGTGAAGACCAGCGGGCAGACCGGCCTGCACGTCCTCATCCCGCTCGGCGGGCTGCTCACGTACGAGCAGGCGCGCAACCTCGCCTACCTGCTCGGCATGGTCGTCGAGCGCCGCCACCCCGACATGGCGACGACGCACCGGAACCCGGCGAAGCGCGACGGCCGCGTCTACCTCGACTGGGGGCAGAACGCGCACGGCCAGCTGCTCGTCGCGCCGCTGTCGGTGCGCCCGATCGCGGGCGCGCCGGTGTCGATGCCGCTCACCTGGGACGAGGTGAAGCCCGGGCTCGAGCCGTCGGCGTTCGACATCACGAACGCGCGCGCGCGCATGGAGGCGCTCGGCGACGATCCGGTGCGGCCCGTGCTCACCGAGCGCCCCGACCTGCTCGCCGCGCTCGCGAAGCTGCAGGCGATCGTCGGCGACGGCTGAGCGACGGCGAGCCGCGCCGGCTCAGGGCACGCGCTCGACCATGTCGAAGACGATGCTGTCGCCCTCGAGGGTCGCGTACATGAGCGTCGTGCCGTTCGGGTTGTTGTCGGTCACGCCGGCGCCGGTCGCGATGCGCATGATCTCGCGCGGCCCCGCGGGCGCGTGGCGCAGGGCCGCGAGCGCGGTCGGGTCGTGGCGGCCGAGCGTCGCGGCGATCGAGCGTGCCTCGAGCACGATCGTCGACGGCAGGAAGCCGAGCGACACCGGCGTCGGCGAGCCGAGCGCGGGTGGGCGCGGGGGCAGGCCGAGCTGCGACGAGAGCCACGCGTAGACCGCGTACGGATCGGCGACGTCGGCGACCAGCTCGACCTGGAGCGGCATCTCCTCGCTCTCCTCGATCTCGTGGATGACGAAGGTCGCGCCGTTGACCGGCGAGAGCACCGGGGCGACCGCGCGGATTCCGTCGCGCATCGACGTCCCCGGCGGCGACACGCCGCACGCGCTCGCCGCCGCCATGCCGTCGTCGAAGTACGCGGCGAACGCGTCGAGCGTGGGCAGCGGCGCGAGGCCGACGCCGTAGATCGCCTCGCCCGCCCTGGCGTCGTCGCCGGGCCAGCGCGGGATCGGGCGCGCGAGCGCGGCGACGGTCTTCGCCAAGGGCGGCGACGGGCCGATGACGAAGCGCGACCGGCGCGTCTTCCGGTTCGGCTCGGTCGTCGTCGCGGCGATCGCCGGGAACGAGCGCGTGATGGCCGCGAGCGCGCGCGCGCACCCCGGCGGTGGATCGGGCAGGAGCGCGCGCAGCTCGTCGGCCTTCTCGACCAGCGCCGCGGTCCGCGCCGGATCGATGAAGAGGACCGGCTCGCCCTCGAGCTGCGGGTAGCGCTCGGCGATCGTCGCCAGCTCGAAGGCGCGCGCCGGGCGGCCGGCGGCGTCGCCGACCATGTGCGGCAGCACCTTCTCGGCGCGGCGGGAGAGCGCCATGACGAGCTGGTCGTCGAGCACGACGACCACGAGCTGGAGCTCGTTGTCGAAGGTCCACGTGCGGTACGCGTGCGAGCCCCAGCGCAGCGCCGGATCGTCGAGGCCGGCGTCCTTCATCGCGCGCTCGACGAGGCCGCGCAGGAACGTGCCGTCGAGGCGGAGGCGCATGACGGGCGTGAGGCCCCAGCCGTAGACGGCGAGCTCGACCCGGCGCGGATCGAGCCCGAGCCGCGCCATGTCGGCGGCGTCGAGCGCGGCGACCGCGCGCAGGGCGACGAAGATGATGCGCTCGCTCGGCTCCATCGACGCGATCATGTCGTCGCTCGTCATCTCGAGCACCGGCGCGATCTCGCGGCGCATCTCGTCGATCATGTCGTGCAGCTGCGCGCCGGCGAACGACGAGCCCGTGGACGAGAGCAGGAACGGCGTGTCGGCGGGCACGTGATCGAGGAGCGACGGCGCGCGCGGCGCGGCGGGGGGCTCCGGCGGCGCGGGAGGCGGACGGGGCGACGACGAGCACGCCGCGAGCGCGGCGAGGACGACGAGACCGACGACGAGACCGACGAGCGACCGGCGCATCGCCGCACTATCGACGAACCGGGGCGCCGAGAAAAGCGAGGAGTGCGCGGTTGAACGCTGCCGGGTCCTGCCACATCGCGAAGTGCGAGACGTCGGGCAGGACGACCAGGGCGGCGTCGGGCACGAGCTCCGCCAGCCGCGCGGCGTGCGCCCGCCGGATGATCTCGTCGTGCTCGCCGTGGACGACGAGCAACGGCGCGCGGATGCCGCGGAGCTGCGCGTCGGTGTACGCGGGCCCGCGCCTCCACATCGCGCGCAGGTCGCGGCGGAAGCCGGCGAGCTGCGTCGGGTCGGGCGCGAGGCGCTCGTACTCGGCGACGGCGCGCGCGTGGTACGCGTCGAACGCCGTGCCCTTGCCGGCGGGCTTCGTGCCCGCGCGCGTGTAGTTCGCGCCGGTGACCGCGAGGCGGGTGACGCGCGCTGGATGGTGGATCGCGACGTCGAGCGCGACGATGCCGCCGTCGCTCCAGCCGACGAACGCGGCCTTCGCCACCTGCAGGTGATCGAGGAGCGCGACGGTGTCCTCCGCCATCCGGCGGTAGGAGAGGCCGCCCTTGCCGCGCGTGCTGCGCCCGTGGCCGCGACTGTCGACCGCGATCACGTGGAACGCCTTCGCCAGCTCCGGCACCTGCGCGGCGAAGTCGTCGGCCGAGCCCATGCCGCCGTGCAGGAGGACGACGGGCGGCGCCTTCGCGTCGCCGAACGTCGCCCAGTGG
>JAIOII010000643.1 GCA_019912685.1 Kofleriaceae bacterium | reverse complement strand
CGGCGAACGCGCGGCCGGGCTCCGACGCGCTACCGCGCGCGCCAGCGCAGGTAGTCGCGCAGGCGCGCCCAGTAGAGGCGGCGCACGCGCGCCCAGCGGCGATTGGGCAGGAGGTGATCGAGCCCGGCGCGCGGCGGCTCGGCGTCGATACCGGCGAGGACGACGTCGACGAGCGCGTCGACGTCGATCACCGTCGGCGCCTGGCGCAGGAGCGCGAGCTCCATCCGGTGATCGTCGCGCCCCATCGCGGCACAGTAGATGCGCACGACGTCATCCGTGATGGCGCCGGGATCGGCGGCAGCGCGCAGATGACGTCGCAGATCCTGGGAGGGCGTGGGCATGGCCCGACGCGACTTCAACCGGCGTGCCAGCCACTAAGCGCGTGATCGCAATACGCCGCGGCGCGGCGACTGAGTTGCGTTTCGCAACGAGCGCCGCCGAGCACGACGTGGCGCGCGCTACGGGCGCGCCGGCGCGCTGTTGCGCGGCGGCACCTTGCGTGCGCTCCTGATGCGGCCGGGCAGGACCTCGACCGGCACCGGCGGCGTGAGCTGGTAGAGGAAGCCGCGGCTCTGCAGGCGCGCCTCGAAGCGGCCGCGGTACTGGACGATGCGGCGATACGGGCGCATGTCCTCGCCCTTGCGCTCGTGCGCGCGGTGCGCGAGCAGGAACCCGCCGAGGCGCACCGCGAGGTGATTGAACAGGCGGTGACAGCCGTGGCTGTTGCCGTGCGCGATCGAGGTGACGCTCGACGAGCCGTGCACGCGGATGCCGTGATCGTCCATGCGCACGCGCCGCCGCACCGGCACCTCCACGTGATGGACGAGCATCACCATGCCGTAGGCCGAGCGCGGGCCGGGGCCCATGACCTCGCGCTTGAGCCGCCACTTCCCGTTCCACATGTACTTCACGAGATCGCGGTCGGGCGTCGACCTCGGCGGATACCAGACCGGCGCGGCGTAGAGGTCGCGCCACACGCGCTTGCCGATCTCCGACTCCTTCCAGCGCTGCACGACGCGCCCCGAGGGCATGCGCACGTCCGACCACGAGCCGATCGTCGTCGACCAGCGCACGAGCGGGATGCGCTGACCGGCGTGCACGGTGTAGAGCACGAGCGCCGGCCGCCGCGCCGCGACGCGGGGGATCGGGCGGGTGTCGTACCAGACGTCGCCACGATCGATCTCGGCGACGAGCTCCATGTGCTCGCTGTGGTACGCGGGCGGCGGCGGCAGCGCGACCGCGATCCGCAGCCCGGCGCCGCGGACGTGATTGGCGGCGAGCCAGGCGCGCGTGCGATCGACGTCGGTCCAGCCGAGCGCCCGCGCGGCGATCTCGGTCGCCTCGCCGACGCGGTCGGGCGCGGCGTGAGGCAGCGGGCGATGGCCCCGCGCGGCCTGCATGATCGACGGATCGAGCTGGCGACCGAGCACGAGGATGGGGCCGGCGCCGGCGGTGCCGTCCTCGATGAGGCCGGTCGCGTCGACGACGCGCTCGCGCAGCGCGCGCAGGGCGGCGCGGTAGGTCAGCTCGCGGCTGCCGGCGAGGAGGGCGGCGCGGGTCTCGTCGTCGAGGCGCGCGTTGGGCACGAGGAAGTTCTTGCGCTGGAAGAGGTCGAGCGCGTGGCCGGTGCGCCACGTGAACAGCCCGTCGACGTAGCGCTGCTGGAGCACGCCGTCGCACACGAGGTGCGCCTGCACGGTGACGAGCGCGTCGCGCTGCGCCTCGAGGCGGCGCAGATCGGCGAGCGGCTTGCGCAGGGACGGGACGCGCACGAGCGCGTCGAGATCGGCGAGCTTGCGGCGCACGCGCTCGCGCTCGAGGCGCGTCGCGAGCCAGACGCGGCGGCGATCGCCGGCGCGGATCGACGCCTCGTTCGCCTGCGAGATCGACTTCGTGAACGCGACGAGCGGCATCGGCGGGATCGCCTCGTGGCAGCCGTGGCGCACGTCGTCCTCGAGGCGGCGCTGCACCGTCGACAGGTTGGGCACGACGCCGTACAGCTCGACGAACTGCTCCTCGGGATCGAGCTCCTCGCCGTCGGGGCTGTCCTCGGCGGCGAGCGCGAGGTAGCTGTCGCGGAACGCCGGCGCGGTGCCGTCGGGCGCCGTGGCGAACGGGCGCGGCGTCCAGCGATCGGTGAGGTCGACGATCGTGAGGCCGACGCCGGGCGCGTCGGCCGGGCAGATCCAGCCCTGCGGGGCGCCGTCGGCGTGGACC
>JAIOII010000642.1 GCA_019912685.1 Kofleriaceae bacterium | reverse complement strand
GATCCGGCCACGGGCGCGGTCGACGTGACCACCACGCGCGAGGAGCTGGTCGAGTTCCTCGCCCGCAGCGGCCTGCCCAGCATCGGCGTGGTCGACGGCGACGGTCGGCTGATCGGGATGCTCCGTCACGCCGCGCTCGTCGGCGCCGCCGAGGCCGAGGCGGTCGCCGATCTCCAGCGCATGGTCGGCGCCAGCGTCGACGAGAAGGCGCTGTCGTCGGTCGGGTTCGCGGTCAAGAAGCGCCTGGTCTGGCTGCACGTGAACCTGCTCACCGCGTTCCTCGCCGCCGCGGTGGTCGGGATCTTCGAGAGCACGATCGCGACGGTGAGCGCGCTGGCCGTGCTCTTGCCCGTCGTCGCCGGTCAGTCGGGCAACAGCGGCGCGCAGGCGATGGCCGTGACCATGCGCGGCCTGGCCATGCGCGAGGTGCGTGGCCATCACTGGCGCCGGCTCGCGGCGAAGGAGATCCTGGTCGGCACCATCAACGGCGCGGCGATCGCCGTGAGCGCCGGCGCCGGCGTCCTGGTGTGGAGCGGCTCGACCGGCCTCGCCGCGGTGATCGCCTCGAGCATGGTGGTGGCGATGGCGGCGGCCAACTTCGCGGGTGCGTCGATCCCCATCCTGCTCAAGCAGCTCGGTCAGGACCCGGCGCAGTCGGCGTCGATCTTCCTCACCACGATCACCGACGTCGTCGGCTTCATGGTCTTCCTCGGGATGGCGACCGCCGCGATGCAGTTCCTCTGAGGGCCGGCGGCCGCGATCGCTGCCACTTGTTGCCGGGCGCCGGTCGGGAAGAACGGCGAGCGCGGGCGTCGGGACGGCATGAAGCACTCAGCGCCCCTGGTGGCGTCGATCCCTGTCCTCGCTCTGGTCGCGCTGCCGGCGGTCGCGCTCGCCCAGGGCTTCCCCGAGCCGCTGCGCTGGAGCGGTGAACGTACGGTCCCCGCCGCGATCGACAGCAACGAGGAGATGTGGAACCCGTGGGGCCGGACGGTCGTCGGGACGCTCGGCGAAGAGCACGAGTACGCGCCCGAGATCTTGCAGCGGCGCTGGATCCTGGGGAGTCGCGCGATCATCAACGTCGGCCTCGACTTCCGACGGATGGATCTGGCCATCGACGCTCGCGGCGAGGACACCCTGTCGCTGGGATGGGGCCGCACCACCGTCCGCAACACGCGCACCGGCACCTCGACCGCGACGCTGCGCGCGCCCGCGCTCGTCGGCGGGATCGTGAACGCGCAGTCCAACGGTTTCTGGCTGGGCTTCCAGACCACTCGGGCGACGCAGCGCACGATCGGCAGCGACGGCGCGCCGACCGGCCTCGGGAGCTCCGGGCTCGGCTATCGCGTCGACCGGATCCGCGCGCAGTGTTGCTCGTCCTCATCGGCGCTGACCTCGGTGCAGGCGATCGGGCTCTACGAGCGCGTCACCGGCCTGCTCATGCGCACCGAGGACAGCTTCACGATGCGCACGCCGACGGGCGGCGGCCGCATCACGATCCCGGTCTGGCTCACGCCACGGCCGGGCGTGAACGGATCGATCCAGGCGTACGTGCGCTGTGGCGCCGCGCCGACGCCGACGGCGTGGGACGCGCTGTGGAACGTCCGTGACACCGGCGGCGGCATCCAGTTCATCGAGCTCCCCACCTGCACGAGCAACGTCTTCATCACGTGGCGCAACACGTCCGGCCACGATCGCGTCTTCGACTTCTACATCGGAGGGCGCACGACGCATGGGGACCGCGAGAAGTTCGACGTCAAGGTCGGCGTCGGCTGGAACGCCACCGAAAGCGAGCTGCGCGAGATCCGACACGCCCTGGCGCGCGCGGCGTGGAACCTCTACGGCCTCTCCGGCGGCAGCCAGCTCGTGCGCAGCTTTCGCGTGCTCAACAACGCGCACCACTGCGACGACGGCTGGCCGCTCGACGAGTACGCGTGCGAGGGCGGCGGCTGCCAGATCTGCCTGACGCCGCAGTCGGGCACGTCGAACTACAACGGCCTCGGCAAGATCACGATGTACCGCGACAGCCACACCAGCTCCGACGTCTACACCCACGAGATGGGGCACTGGCTGCTCGGCCTGCGCGACGAGTACGCCAACAACACGGGCACGCGGTGCGGCGAGGTCGATCTCTCGATCTGCTCCTACAGCATGATGTCGAACTACTACAACAACCTGCAGAACATCTGCACGGCGCACAACCACATGCACCTGCCGCAGGATCTCCGCGTCATGCCCGAGTCGGTCGTGATCGATACCCCGGGATGCGCGTTCGGCTGCGGCGGTGAGCGCGAGTGCTGTGACGAGCCCGGTCGGTGCGACTCGCGCTCGGCATGGACGCGCCTGAAGGACGACGGACGCGTGCTGGCGGCCCATCCGAACCGGACCGCCGACAACACCGACTACACGATCCGCTTCGCGCTCGGGGCCGGCCCCGCGCTCCGCACCGACGGGCTTGACTACTGGAACGTCACGAACCCCTCACCCACCGGGCGGAGCGCCCTCGGTCGCTTCTCTCGTCTCCGCTGACCTCTGTCGCAAGGAACCCAGTCATGAACATCTCGCGCTTCACGTATCTCTGCCTCGGCGCCCTCGCCGCCTGCTCGACCGGCGCCTCGTCTCCCGAGGAGCGCCCCGACGACGTCGCGGCCGGCGCCACCTCGACGCCGATGCCGACCGCCGCGACGCCGACCGCCCCGGAGCCGGAGGTGGAACCGGTGCGCGCCGAGCGACTCCTCTTCCAGCCGTCCGACGCCATGACCAGCGCCGACGCGACCCAGCCGATGATCGGCATCGCCGGTCACGTCGCCGCCGCCGAGCTCGACGAGCTGGCCGGCGCGGTGCGCCTCGAGCACCTGCGAGGAGGCGCGCCCGTACGCTTCGCCGTGCGTCACGAAGCGCCCGACGCCGTCGTCGGCGAGACCGTGCACTGGATCGTGCTCGAGACGGACGCCGCGCTCGCGCGTGGCTGGTACCGCCTCGCCGTGGATCCGGCCGCGCTGTCGCCGGAGCTCGCCGACGCCGTCGTGGCCGGCGGAGCCCTGGACGCGCGGTTCCACGTCGGCGCGCTGCCGACGGTGCAGCAGGTCAGCACGTCGACCGACGGCACCGGCGTGGTCTTCGTCCGCGTGGAGTTCTCCGAGCGCATGCTCCAGGATCGCCCGCTGCACGCGCAGCTCGCGGTGCGCGCCGCGGGCACGCTGCTGACCTGCGCGCCGGCGAGCCCCGACGACGCGGCCGAGCCGAGCGTACGAGTCGCGACCCTGCGCTGCGCCGGCTACGTCGACGGCGACGATCTCACGGTCGAGTTCGCCGATGGCGTGCGCAACGTCGCGGGCGTCCCGCTCGCGGATATCACGGGCCAGGCGCTCGGCGTCCTCGATCTCGGTGCGGTGCATGCCGGCAGCGAGGGCCAGCGGCAGCCGGCGGCCGACGCGCTGACGGTGATGGCCGACGCGCTCGCGCCGCAGGCGAACTAGCGCGCCGAGGCCGTCGCGCGGCGTGCGAAGGATCTGCACGAGCCGCCGCGCGAGTGGTGCAGCGTCGACTGGCAGGGCCGCTCGGCGGTCGCGACGCCGTCCTTCCTGCGCTGACGCGGCTCAGAAGCGATAGCCGACGCTACCGTTGACGCCCAGGCGATTCATGTCGTCCGAGGCGTTCGCCCTCGGGCCCAGCATGTCACCGTAGTTCGTGAACCGGAACTCGGCGCGCGCGTCGAGGAGCAGCCCGCGGTAGTCGTACTGGACGCCCACACCGAGCGGGATCTCGAGGACGTCGTCCTCGTCCTGAACGTCCGACGTGTTGAAGGACTCGTTCGCCAGCTCGTAGTGACGCCACGCGAGACCGCCGAGCAGCAGCACGCCGACCTTCGACTGCGGCAGCATGTTGAACCGCAGCATGCCCTGGGCGCCGTTGCCGAGGAGCACGGCGGCGCTGTCGAGGCCGATCGCGTCGATGTTCTGCGCGGAGCCGATGTACGCCGCCTCGATGCCGAACCTCGTCTTGGTGCCCAGCACGGCGCGGACGTTCCAGCCGCCGCCCGGATCCACGTTCGTGTCTGCGGGGTCGACGAAGCTGTCGACGCCTCCGCCCAGCGCCATGGCCGCGCCCCAGCGGTCGATGAACGACTCGCTGCGTGGCTCCTCGTACGACCACTCGGCGGGCGGCGGCTCCTCGGCCGGCAGCGCGGTCGGCGTCGCCGGCTTCGCCGGCGGAATGACGGCCGTCGGCTCCGGCGTGGGGGGGATGCCGTAGGTCGCGCCTCCGTAGGTGGTGCCCCCGTACGGATCGGGATCGGGGTCGGGCGCCTGGGCGGCCGCGGTTCCGATGATGGTGAGCGGGATGGCAGCGAGCGCCGCGAGCTTCGAGCGAAGGGTCAGCATGGCTCTCTCCTTTTTCGGGAGCCGGTTCAGCATCCGCCGTGCCAGGCGCGTCACGCAGGCGGTGCGCCGTCGCGCAACCACACGCGCTCACCCGGACGCCGCTCTGCGCGATCGACGGCCGCGGTCGCGCAAGAACCTCGCGACGACACCTGCAACGACGCGCGTCGCCCCGCGATCGGGTCGCACGCCGTGCGCGTTTTCGTGCGAGCGGCGCGCTGGCTCAGCCGAGGAGCGGCGGGCCCTTCAGCAGCGGCGCGGGCTCCATGCCGAGGGCGAGGCGCTCCCACGTCGTGAACCAGGCGTCGCTCGCGACGGGATCGCGGCCGAAGATGGCGTGATGGCCGGCCAGCGGCGGGATGGGGCCGTCGTGGGTGCCGTGGACCGTGGCGGTGAGCGCCGGCGTGCGCAGGTCGTAGACGATCTCGACCTCGAAGCCGGCGCTCGGCCAGACGCTGAGGCGGTCGTCGGTGAGGTCGTAGACGACGGACGTGAGGCCGCCGGCGGCGAGCACGCTCGCGAGCTGCTCGTGCACGAGGTCGATGGCGGAGCGCTTGTAGAAGCCGGTCAGCGCGATCTCGAGGACCAGCCGCTCGTCGGCGGGGATGGCGTCGAACCAGCCGCGCTCGGGCACGCTCGCGACCAGCCAGCCCGACTGCTCCTCGAACATGATCGTGGCGACGCCGTCGCTCACGCTCGGGCACACGAGCGCGATGCGGACGCGGCTGGCGGTGGCCTCGACCTGGTGCACCGCCACGTCGGACGCGCGG
The DNA here is from genome assembly GCA_019912685.1 of Kofleriaceae bacterium. Lineage (GTDB taxonomy): Bacteria > Myxococcota_A > Polyangia > Haliangiales > Haliangiaceae > UBA2376. The sequence continues at coordinate 1,765 of JAIOII010000642.1, read as the reverse complement.
AAGAGGAAGCTCTGGTTGAGCATCGAGACGAGCTGGCGGTCGACGAAGCGCCAGAGCGACTCCTCGACGTGGTGGATGCCCTCGCGGGCGCGCGCGACGGCGTGATCGTCGTTCTTCCACGTCGCCCGGCGCAGCTTCGCGAACAGCTTGGGCAGCGTGCCCGAGTGGAAGCCGGGGCGCAGGAGCCGGCCCATCGTCTCGCCGTGGCTGCCGAGCTTCTCGGGCTCGAGGTGCTCGGGGCGGTTCTTGCGGTAGAGCTTCCAGTTGCTGTTGAGCTCCCACGCGAGGAACCCGGCGATGCCGGGGAGGACGAGGACGGTGAACGCGGCGAACGACGCGCCGAGCGCGGGGCCGACGACCGCGCCGACGGGCTCGGCGATCGCGGCGGTCATCGCCGGCAGGAACGGCAGGATCAGCTTGGCGGCGACGGTGACGACCGGGAAGTGCTTCACCGGGTTCACGGTCGGCTCGATCAGGAGGTTGACGTAGATGCGGAGGACGTACGCGATCGCGAACCAGATCGTCGCGAGCACGCCCTTGACGACGACGATGGGGCCCCGCTGGCTGGGGCGGAAGCGCAGCGCCTCGTCGACGCGGTAGATGCCGCGCGCGGTGAGCTCGACCAGCCAGGCGAACAGATCGAGCGAGTAGCGGACGAGCCCGGGGATGATGCGGCGCGCGAGCTGGCGCCCCGAGCGCACGAGCCAGTCGCTCACGATCTCCTCGGCGACGCTCGAGTTGATGAGCCCCATGGTCGCGGCGAAGAGGACCGCGGCGGAGATCCAGCCGGCGATGCCGGGGACGATCCACGCGGCGAGGAGCGCGGGCAGCGTGGGCAGGAGCACCCAGCGGGTCGCCAGGCGCACGAGCGGGATCGCCCACAAGCGACGCGCGGTCGAGACGAAGACGACGTCGAGCACGCGGCCTGCCATGCGCAGCGCGGCGAGCGACGCGCTGCGGAACCAGGCGGCGTGGAGCAAGAGGAAGACGATCGCCGCCATCGCGAGCAGGATCGGGCCGCTCGAGATCGGCGGCGGCTCGTAGCCGAACCAGCCGGCGACCGGCGCCGCCATGTGGTACGCGCCCTCGACGATCATGTAGGCGCCGACCAGCGGCAAGAGCAGGTAGAGGGAGAGCAGGCGCCCGACGCCGGTGCCCGACAGCACCGACGAGACCTTCTGCAGGAAGCGCAGGTAGATCTCGCCGCGCCGGTAGACGCCGTCGAGCGACGTGGAGAGCAGGCGGTCGGCGCGGAGGAGCTGGTCGCCGGTGGCGAGCTCGGTCGGGTGCAGGTCGGGCAGCTTGAGGTCGTTGTGCGCGATCGCGTCACGCAGATCGCCGAGCGAGAGCCGGCCGACCGCGACCGCCTTGTCGAGCAGCTCGTCGACGAGCTTCTTCTGCGCGACGCGGCCGGGCAGGTGGCGCGGCACGAGCTTCACCTCGGCCAGCGCGGTCTCGATCTCCGGGCGCAGGACGTCGCGCACGCGCGCGTTGGCGCGGTCGACGATCGCGTGCACGGCATCGGTGACGCGCGTCCGCGCGTCGTCGCTGTCGAGCTCGAGACCGGGGAGCTGGCCGGCGGCCGAGCGGACGCGGCGCGCCACGCGGATCTCGCGGGTCGCCGGCAGCGTGCGCACGATCTTGCGCTTGCCGCGCGAGCGGATCCACGCGGCGACGTCGACGACCTCGACCTCGCGCTCGCCGTCGATGCACGCGTTCTGGAGCGCGAGCAGGAGCCGTGCGCTCGCGGTGTGGCGCAGCGCCG
>JAIOII010000641.1 GCA_019912685.1 Kofleriaceae bacterium | reverse complement strand
CCGATGCTGCCCACCTTCGACCTCCGGGCGATCGCGCGCACCGCGCTCGGCTTCGCGGAGGCCGCGCTCACGGTCCTGCCGGCGCCGTCGGAGATCGTCGCCGGCGATCCGACCGCGCCCGCGCCGCCGCCGGGGCCGGTTCCGCCGGGAGATTCTCGCTCGTTGCGGACCGAGGAGCAGTTCGCGCTCATCTACCGACATGGCGCCTCGCTGGTATCGCGACGCGGCATCATCGGGCAGCGCGGCGTCTGGCGGGTCGTCGATTACCCCGGACCGACCCAGGCGGCCGCCGCATACGCGGCAGAATGTTCTAGACTTCGTGCTCAGGGCTTCGTCGACGTCGACTGGCCCCGCCCGTAGCAGTATGGCCGAGAAGTCCAAGCCTTCGTCCTCCATCATCCGCCGGTCGTCGTGGCTGGCTCGGTATCTCGCGGATGCGCCATCGCGCTGGCTCGGCCGGCGCAGCTCGGTCGGTCAGGATCTCGTGGGCGGGGCGGACGGGCTCGCCTACCTGCGCGGCCTCGTGCGCGGCAATCGCATCCGCCGGCAGGCGAGCTTCGAGGCGAAGGCGGACTCGCCGCCGGTGCTCCTCATCCACGGCTTCCTCGGCACGCGCGGATCGATGTACCTGCTCGAGCGCCGCATGGTCGACGACGGCTTCATCGTCGTGTCGTTCAACATCGGCACGCTGAACGTCCGCGACATCCGTCGCTCGGCGTTCATGATCCACCGCAAGATCGAGCGCATCCTCGCCCAGACGCCGTGGGAGCAGATCGACATCGTCGGTCACTCGATGGGCGGCCTCATCGGCCTCTACTACGCGAAGAAGCTCGGCGGCCACACGCGCGTCCGCAAGCTCGTCATGATGGGCACGCCGATCAACGGCACGTGGGCCGCGCTCGCGGGCGTCGCGACGCTCGGGCTGTGGTCGACGTCGTCGTGGCAGCTCTTGCCGAAGAGCCGGTTCCTCGACGAGCTCGCGCAAGGACCGCCGCCGCCCGGCGTCGAGCTGCACTCGCTGTCGGCGGCGCGCGACTGGGTCGTGCCGCTCCGCCGGACCCGGGTGCCCGGCGCGATGGCGACGACGGTACCGCTGGGACATTCGAGCCTTGTCGTCCACGAGGACGTGTACCGACGCCTCGCGGGAATCCTGCGTCCCCCGATACTTGCGCCCTGACACCCGCTGGCACTACACTTTTTCCCTCGGAACCACCCGACATCCCTCGGGTTCGAGTTTGTCTTGCAGTTCGTTCCTCCCGCGACCATGTCCGACCGACCCAGGTTCGCTCTGCGTTTCATCTCCGGCAAGTACCAGGGGGGTGAGTTCCCTCTGCGGATGAACCGCGAGATCATCATCGGGCGGTCGAGTGACCTGGACATGGTGCTCGTCGAGGACATGGTCTCGCGGCGCCACGCGAAGATCACGACCACGGACAGCGACATCCTGATCCAGGACGTCGGCTCGACGAACGGCACGTTCGTCAACGGTGAGAAGATCTCGGGGCGCGCGCGGCTGGCGGAGGGCGATCGCATCCTGGTCGGCACGTCGATCATCAAGGTCGTCGCGGTCGACGCGCAGACGGCGAACCAGTCCGAGGCCGAGGCGCGGCGCCGGCTCGAGGCGGGGGCGGCGCGCCAGTCCAGCTCCGCGGGCCGGCCGATGTCCGGCGTCATCGAGGAGATCCCGCTCCCCGATCTGCTGCAGCTCCTGTCGACGTCGCGGAAGTCGGGCGTCCTGACGATCGTGTCGACCGGGCAGGTCGGCAAGATCTACCTGCGCAAGGGGCAGCTCTACTTCGCGGCGATCAACGACGACTTCGCGCTGTCGCCGCAGAAGGCGATCTACCGGATGCTCACGTGGGCGACCGGCACGTTCGAGCTCGAGCCGCAGGTCGAGATGCAGGTGATGGAGGAGATCCAGGAGTCGACCGAGGCGCTGCTGATGGAGGGCGTGCGCCAGCTCGACGAGCTGCGCAACATCGCGCACCACCTCCCGCCGCCGGGTTCGCCGCTCGCGGTGCCGACGCCGCTCGCCGGCCGGCTGCGCGACCTGACCCCGAGCGAGCTCGACACGTTCCAGCTCGTGCTCGACCACGGGCAGCTGCAGAAGGTGCTCGACCACTTCCCGGGCAGCGACCTCGACTGCGCGCAGAACCTGGTCGCGCTGATGAAGCGCGAGTTCGTGGTCGTCCCGTAAGTTCGCGGGATGACGACGGGTCAGCCGCGGTACCAGCGGCGGTGATTGACCGAGGCGCCCTCGGCTGAGACCGTCGGGGCGTGCGGCGGTTCCTCCTCCTGTCGCTCGCGGCGCTCGGCGGCTGTGCGTTCACCCCGAGCGGTGAGAGCGGGGATGATCATTTCGCGCTCGACGGCGCGGTCGGTGCGGACGCGCGGGAAGATGCGGCGCCGGCGTCGATCGACGCGCCGGCGTGCGCGGACACCGACGGCGACGGCATGTGCAACGACGTCGACCCGTGGCCGTGCGGCGCGAACGCGCCGGCGATCGCGTCGATGGTGATGGCAGGCACCGACGTGTGGGCCCAGATCGAGGACGTGTCGATCGCGGGCGGCGGCAACACCGCGGTCGCGCAGCCGGGCGCGCAGCTCTCGTACTCGCTGACCTGGTCCTTGCACGATTCGGACTTCATCTGCGGCAGCTGCCAGGATCAGATCGAGGTGGGCATCGTTCCCGGCGGCCGCCAGCGCTGCGTCTACGACGGCAACCCGCCGCAGAACCAGACGCAGACCGGAAGCGCCACGATCACGATGACGGCGCCGTCGACGCCCGGGGTCTACGCGCTGCGCTTCCAGATCGCGCGCGACTTCTCGTGCGACGCCTTCGGCCGCACCGGCTGGTGGATCGCGGAGCCCGGCAACGAGAGGACCTTCGGCGTCATCTGCGTCCCGTAGCTGGGCCGCCCGGCGGTAGGTGACCACCGCGCCGCGGCCTCGTGAGCGACGGCCCCCGCCGATGCAAGCAATTACTTGCTTGCATATCGCTCCGTCACGCAGCACAGTTCGATCGCGATGTCGGCGTACCAGCGCATCTTCGCCTCGCTCGTCCTCGGGCTCCTCGCCGCCGTCGGCGCGTGCACGGAGTCGGCGCCGCCCGCGCCGCCGCCGCGCGCGGTGCGCACGGCGGCGGTCACGTCGACATCGCTCGACCAGCCGCGCCGCTACTCGGGATCACTGTTGCCACGCGCCCAGGTGGACCTGTCGTTTCGCATCGCCGGTCGGGTCGACAGCGTCGCGCAGGTCGTCGTGGACGGGCGAGGCCGACCGCTGCAGGAGGGCGACCCGGTGAAGCAGGGCGACGTCCTCGCGACGCTCGACCCTCGGCACCTGCGCCACGAGTCGGCCGCCGCGGCCGCCGCCCTCGCGACCGCCCGCACCGAGCTCGCCGTCGCCCTGCTTCACCGGGTCGCCCTCCTGCAGCGGTCGGCCTCGCCCGTCCACGACGACCTGCGCGACGCTGTCGACCCGACCGGCGATGCGAAACGACAGGTCCACCTGGGCGCGTGGCAACAGTGATCCCGAGTAG
>JAIOII010000640.1 GCA_019912685.1 Kofleriaceae bacterium | reverse complement strand
CTGCCGGCGTGGCTGACCACGCTCGGCCTCGACGCGGCCTCGCCGATCCCGATCCACGTGCTCGTCGATCCCGAGGGCCGGACGCGCTGCGTCCGAGCCGGCGGCGTCGGCGACGGCGACCTCACCGCCGCCGAGGCATTGCTCGCCGCCGCGCGCTGACGTCGCCCGACGTCGCTCGGCCTGGGCTTTTCGCGCACATCCGTTGTATCGTCGAGGACCTGCCGAGGGGGCAGCGGCCATGGCTCGAGTCGACCTCAAGAGCGCTCGCACCGGCGAGCTCGATCCTGCGCGCGCGGCGGACGACCTGCTGCAGCAGCTCGGCGCGGTCGCGCCCAAGCTCGTCACGATGTTCGCGTCGTGCGAGCGCGACCAGCGCGCCCTCAACCAGGCGATGCGCGAGCGCCTGCCCAGGGACACGCGCCTCATCGGCGCGTCGACCGCCGGCGAGCTCGACAACCAGGGCATCCACCAGGGCACGGTCGTCGCCTCGGCGATCACCGGCGACGTCGACGTGGCCCTCGGCGTCGGGCGCGATCTCACGCGCGACGCGGTCGCCGCCGGCGTGCAGGCGACCGCGAACGCGTGCGCCGAGCTCGGCGTGCGCCCGCAGGACCTCGACGCGCGCCGCCACGTCGGCCTCGTCATCGACGACGGCTTCCGCTTCAAGAAGGAGGAGCTGCTCCTCGGCGTGCTCGAGAAGAACCCGGCGCTCACGCTCGTCGGCGGCGGCGCCGCCCACGCCGTCCCCGACGGCAGCCAGCCGGCGTGGATCCACGTCGACGGCGAGGTGCTGAACGACGCCGTCCTGCTCACGCTCTTCCGCACGAGCGCGCCGTGGGGTGCGCTGCGCTCCCACTGGTACGAGCCGACGGGACAGATCCTGCGCATCACCAAGGTCGACGAGACCTGCACGCGCGCGCTCGAGATCGACGGCCGGCCCGCCGCCCAGCGCTACGCCGACCTGCTCGACGTCCCCGTCGACGAGCTCGAGTTCGGCAAGCCGCGCGGCTTCGCCCGCGCGCCCACCGCGCTCAAGGTCGGGCGCGAGTACTTCATCCGCGCGCCGTGGCGGCCGCTCGAGGACGGCTCGATCATGTTCGCCAACCTGCTCGAGGAAGGGACCGAGCTCGAGGTCATGCGCCTCGGCGACATCGCCGGCGCGACCCGGCGCTTCTTCGAGGAGGAGCTGCCGCGGCGCGTGGCGTCGCCGACCGCCTCCCTCCTCTTCCACTGCACCGCGCGCGACTGGTACGCGCGCACCGTCGGCCAGATCGACCAGCTCTCGGCCACCTTCGCGGCGGCGCCGCCGTCGGCGGGCATGAACGTCTTCTTCGAGATGTACGCCGGGTTCCAGATCAACACGACCCTCACCGTCCTGGCGTTCGGCCGGAACGACGCGAGCGACGCGAGCCCCGATGCTCGCTGATCCGCCGCGCGTCCTGATCGTCGCGCCCGAGGCGCTGGCCGGCGCGATCCGCGCGGCGCTCGACGGCGTCGAGGTGACGCTGGTCCCGGTCGCCACCGCGGCGGAGCTCGCCGCCGCCCTCGCTCCGGTGCCCCAGGCGATCGTGCTCGCCGACGGCGTGCCCGACCTCGACCTCGTGTCGGCGCAAGCCTTCTGGCGCGCCCGCAGCGTGACGGCGCCGTGCATCGCCGTCGACG
>JAIOII010000639.1 GCA_019912685.1 Kofleriaceae bacterium | reverse complement strand
GCACGACCTGCGCGGCGCCCTCTCGCGGCGCCGGCCCCTGCGGCGCGCGCTCCGCCGCCGCGAGCTGCCCCGGGAAGTCGGCGCCGAGCGAGAGCACCGCCTGGCGCAGCGGGCCCAGGCTGCCCGCGTCGTACTCGGCGTAGAGCTCCTTGATGCGCACCGGATCGTCGCCGTCGTCGGTCGCCTTCACCTTGGCCGCGTCCTCGCCGATCTTCCTCAGCATCTCGTACCGGGGATGCCCTTCGAGCACGGCGAGCGTCTGCGGCGTCTTCGCCAGCGCCGCCGCCGCCACGATCATGCGCTCGATGTACTTGCCCGCGCGATAGACCGCGTACTGCGGATCGTGCTTGTAGTGCTCGAGGCTGTGCAGCGAGTCGCCCACGTTCTCGTGGAACGACTGCATGTACATCGCCGGCGTGAGCGCGACCTCGATGTCGACGCCGAAGTTGGCCTTCGCCTTCTGCACGCGCTGGATGCCCTGGGTCGCGTGGAGCGTGGCGCCCTCGGTCGCGTAGACCTCGTTGGCGAAGAAGACGGCGTCGGTGAGCGCCTCGGTGACCTGCCGCGCCAGCGTCGCCATCTGCTCGACGTCCTGCGGCGTCTTCTGCGCCTTGTCCTTGAGCTGCTGGTACTTCAAGCGCGCGACCTTCACGCGCAGGAGGCGCTCCTGGTAGAGCGCGTTCTTGGCGCGGGTCTCGAGCGCCTCCTTGAGGTGGTCGTCGCTGTCCCACGCGCTCTGCGCGGCCTCCGACGCGACGTCGATCTTCTCGCCGAGCTCGTCCTCCTTGTCCTCGATCTCCTCGAGGAACTCGCCGAACTTGCGATCGACGCGGCCGAGCTTGTCGACGAGCGCCGCCTTCTCGCCCTGCGGCACGCCGGCGACGCGCGTCCTCGTGTAGGCGAGCCACTCCTCGACGGTGCAGTTGCGGCGGACGTGGAGGAGCGCCGCCTCGTCGAGCACCTCGTTGCGGCCGCGCTCGACGGCGGCGTCGGTCTGGGCGGCGGCCGGCCCCTCGAGCCCCGCGTCCTTCGAGACGACCTGCTCGCCGCGCACCTCGACGTGCGTGGCGATGGTCTCGACCGCGTTGTTCTTGCCCTTGTTCGGACCGGTGTGCGTGCCGGTGTTGACGAAGTTGCCGGGGAAGATCCAGTCGGCGGCGTAGACGTTGTAGTCGAACACCGTCGCCGGATCGAACTCGACGCCGAGCTCGGCGCGGAACGTCTCGTTGAAGACGCGCACGCCGATCTCGGTGTTCTTGCCGCCCGAGGCCACGTCGATGTCCGAGGTCTTCTTCTCGGCGCCGGTCGGCGCCATCGGCGAGAAGTGCGCCGCGGTGTCGAGCTGCTCGTTCCCGACCTCGGCCCGGAACGCGTCGGTGAGGCCCGACGTCGCGATCGGGCTCTGGCTCGCCGGCCCGAGCGCGTCGGCGGTCTTCGTCAGCTCGCCCTTCATCCGCTCCTGCGTCTTGTCCGCGAACTTCTTGCAGACACGCGAGCGCATCTTGACCAGCTCGTCCATGAGCGCGAGGCAGTCCTCGTGCCTGGGCCTGTCGGGCGCGGGCTTCTCGACGGGCCACTGATCGAAGAGGAGGCACTCCTTGGCCTTGAACCAGTTGGCCTCGAACGTCGTGAGCAGGATCTGGAGGAGCGCGTTGTCCTGGTCCTTGAGGTTCGCGACGAGCTGCGCGTCCAGCGAGCCCATGAACGCCGCCATGTGGCCCTTGGCCATCTCCTTGCCGGTCGGCTGCGTGCGCGCGCCCTGCCCCTGCGGCTCGGCGGCGGCCTGCGGGTTCTCCTTGTCGTTCTTCTGGATCGCGCGCGTGCTCGCGCCACCGCCGGCGCCCGCCATCTCGTCGAGCAGCGACTCCGCCGATTCGCCGCGCACCACCTGATCGGCGACGGCGTCGGCGTGACGCTCGTACGCATCGCCGGCCTGACCGACGCCGCCCTTGAGCGCGACGCCGGCGCGTTGCTGGACCACGTGCGCCGCCTCGTGCGCCGCGGTGTGGAGCGTCGGCGCTCCGGCGAACGCGACCTGATCGCCCGTCGCGAAGGCCTCCGCGCCCATCGCGCCCGCGCCGCGCGCCGCGTTGCCGTCGGTGTACGCGCGCACCGACGAGACGTCGTGCTTGCCGAACGAGCGCTGGATCGGATCGAGGTGCGGCAGCGGTCCGGCCGAGCCGCTCGTGCCGAGCTCGGCCGCCTGATGGACGTCCGCGCCCGCCGCGTCGCCGCTGGCCTTCTTCTGCACGGGTGCCGCGGCCGGCGCCGGCTTGCCGGGGGGCGCCGACACGCCCGACTTGAACTCGACGTGGACGTGGAACTTCTCGTCGTAGGTCGTGGTCGCGCCCAGCGACTTGCTGGTCTCCGAGATCCGCGCGTTGTTTCCCTTGATGTCGAGGGAGAAGCCCTGGCCGTGCTTGTTGTTGTCGCCGGGCGGGAGCACGTTCTGCACCGAGAGCGTGAACCGGTCGGCCTTCCAGCCCGTGACCTTGGCCTGGGCGCCGGAGGCGTCGATCGCGGCCTTCAGGTCCGTCTTCGCCTTCTTCACCGCGAGGTAGCGCGCGTCGAACGCTTCCTGCGTCGACGTGTCGACGATCGACATGCTGCTGTCGTCGAGGTAGCCGGACGCCGGGTTGGGCGAGTGGCCGCGCAGGGTGGACGCGATGGACGTGAACGACGCCTTGTGGGTCTCGTCGACGAGCGTCGCCGCCGTGTCGCAGACCCAGATGACGAGCTCCCAGTGGTAGTTGATCTTCCAGTACTGCTGACCGGACGAGAGGTAGCCACCGATGACGTGGTCGCCGGCGTTGTAGTGCGGCCAGATCGAGTCGAGGATCGCGGTGGTGGTGGCGTTCTCGGGGACGTTGTCCTGCTTGAACGAACCGCGCGACTGGTGGTTTGCCGGATCGATCGGGGCGGTCGCCGCGCCGGGCGTCGGCACGTTTCTCCCCGGCGAGAAGGCTCGGCCTTTTTCGGGGTTGAAGCACACGGTCAACGAAGAACCGGAACGGCGTTTTGAGGTGCTGGTTCCGAAAGCACGGCTGGCGGCGGCACTGACGGCGTTGATGAAAGCGCATCCCTACGAAGAGCCCGCCTACGACGTCGTTCCGCTTGACGGTACGGATCGGTCGATTTCACTCGGACTAAAAGGTATGCTCCGCCGGGAACTGACGTTGAACCGGTTCGCCGCGCACGTGCGGCAGACACTTGCGGTCAGCCACGTCCGGGTTGTCGGCAAAGGCAATCGGCGAATCCGCCGGGTGGGGGTTCTGGGCGGCGCCGGAGGAAGCGAAGTTGGTTCCATACCGCCGGACGTGGATGTCCTCGTGACGGGGGATGTGGACTACCACGACGCCTTGAACGCGCAGGACCGCGATTTGTGTGTTGTGGATGCGGGTCACGTCGGCACTGAAAAGTGGATCGTACCCGCGCTGGTACGATTCCTGAAAGCGGAGTTTCCGAAACTGAAGGTTACGGGGTATGACGAACCGGATCCCTTTCGCGTCGTCACGAAGTAAACAGAAGGACCTTCTATGTCCGGACCATTGAATATCCTTTATGTCAGTTCCGAAGTGGTGCCCTTCGTGAAGACGGGCGGGTTAGCCGACGTATCCGAAGCGCTGCCCCGCGCACTTCGCGCGCAAGGCCATGATGTACGCGT
>JAIOII010000638.1 GCA_019912685.1 Kofleriaceae bacterium | reverse complement strand
CGCGTTCGCCGACGGCCGCCACGCGCAGGCGCTCGCGCTGCTCGAGGACGTGCGCGACCGCGCCCACCGCTTCGGCGGCAGCCACGCGCAGCGCGATCTCCTCACCCTCACGCTCATCGAGGCCGCGCTGCGCGCCGGCCGCACCACGGTCGCGCGCCACTACCTCGCGGAGCGGCTGGTCCAGCGCCCGGCGAGCGGCCTGGGCGCGCGCCTCATGCAGCGATGCGCGTGAACAGCGGCTCGGTCGTCTGCTTCTGGCCGTAGTGGATCATGAGCGGGATGCCGACGAGCTCGAGGCCGATGACGAAGTCGTCGCCCTCGTGCTCCTCGCGCAGCCACTGCACCCTGGCCTTGAAGCGGTACGAGCAGCAGGTCGCCTCGTCCTCGATGACGAGCTCGACCGCGTCGCCGGGCTCGGCGTACGGCGCCGACCGGCAGACGACGTCGCCGGGAGCGAGCTCCGCCACGGTCACCGTGTCGTTGAGCTTGCCTCCGCGCACCACGCCGGTGAGGTCGACCCGCTGCCGGCCGAACCGCGCTTCGAGCTCGATCAGCTGATCGATCTCGTCGATCGTGAGCCCCGCGCCCGACGCACTCTTCCCGATCAGCAATCGGTACTGGTAGACGTCCTCGAGCGCGGACATGCCTCGCAGTAAAGCAAGGCAAGTGCCACGCGTTCTGGCCGGGTTCGCTCGACCTAACTGCCCGAAACACGCGATCGGGACTACCCACCTGACCACAGCCCTGGCCGGGTTTTGCGTCACCAGGGAGCTGCCGCGACCCCGCAGCATTGACACACGTGCACGCACACGACAAACCTCACGTTCGTTCAGCGGCACGGGAGTCTTGCGATGGACTTGTTCTCGCGCAACGCGGAGGCTCGGCGGCTCAACCAGCCGCTCGCCGAGCGCATGCGCCCGCAATCGCTGGCGGAATTCATCGGGCAAGAACATCTCCTGGGTGCCGGCCGCCTGCTCGGCAAGCTGGCCCCGGGGCAGAACCTCCCGTCGCTGCTCCTCTGGGGCCCGCCTGGGACCGGAAAGACCACCCTCGCGCGCCTGCTCGCGGAGGCGGTGCGCGCACACTTCGTGACGTTGTCGGCGGTGCAGGCGGGAGTGAAGGAGGTCCGCGAGGCGGTGGCGGAGGCGGCCCAGCGGCGCGACCAGTACGGCCGGAAGACCGTCCTCTTCATCGACGAGATCCACCGCTTCTCGCGCACGCAGCAGGACGCGCTGCTCCCGCACGTCGAGGCCGGCACGGTCACCCTCATCGGCGCCACCACCGAGAATCCTTCGTTCGGCGTGGTCGCCGCGCTCCTGTCGCGCGCGCGCGTCGTCCGGCTCGAGGCCCTCGGCGACGACGCGCTCCTGCAGATCTTGCGGCGCGCGCTCGCCGACAAGGACCGCGGGCTGGGCGCGCTCGACGTCCGGATCGCGGACGAGGTGCTCCACGAGATCGCGGCGCTCGCCGGCGGGGACGGCCGGCGGGCGCTCGGGGTGCTGGAGGCCGCGGTCGACCTGGCGCGCGGCGACTCGCAGACCGCCGTGGTCGACCGGCCGCACGTGATCGAGGCCGCGCAGACGCGCGCGCTCGCGTACGACAAGGCCGGCGACGAGCACTACGCCGTCATCAGCGCCTTCATCAAGTCGATGCGCGGCAGCGACCCCGACGCCGCCGCCTACTGGCTCGCCCGCATGCTCGAGGCCGGCGAGGACCCGCGCTTCCTCCTGCGCCGGCTCGTCATCTTCGCGTCGGAGGACGTCGGCAACGCCGACCCGCAGGCGCTCGTCGTCGCGACCGCGGCCCTCCACGCGTTCGAGCTGGTCGGTCTGCCCGAAGGTGCGCTCGTCCTCACCCAGGCGACCGTCTACCTGGCGTGCGCGCCGAAGTCGAACACGGCCCTCACGACGTACGCCGCCGCACGCAAGCTCGTGCGCGAGCGCGGCGCGCTCCCGGTGCCGCCCGAGCTGCGCAACGCCGCCACGGCGCTCGCGAAGACGATGGGCCATGGCCAGGGCTACAGGTACCCCCACGACTTCGAGGGGGCGTACGTCCCGGCCGACTACCTCCCGGCCGAGCTGGTCGGTGCGACGATCTATCAGCCCACCGAGTCGGGGTACGAGGCGGAGCTCAAGGCGCGCCTCCAGGCACTCGCGGCCCGCCGGAAGCCGTGATAACCCTCGGGGTCGATGTCGGCCGCCCTCGACCCGACCCAGGAGGAGATGTTCCTGGGGATCGCCTATGCGCTGTTCATGAACCGCCTCCATGTCCTGCGCCTGACGGAGATCGTCCGGCTCGGCGTGCGGCCGAACCCCGAGGACGGGGTGATGGACGTCCCGGAGCCGCTCGACGCCGAGCTCAAGCAGCAGGCGCTCGACTACGTGATCAAGTGCTTCCCGCAGAGCTTCGCGCGCAAGCTGTCGTCGGCAGCCGCGAGCTGGCTCACGCTGTCCTGATCCCTCGGCTCGCCATGCGCGTCGCGGCGCTCGCCGTTCTCGTGGTCGCCGCGTGTGCGCGCACGCTGCCGCCCGATCCGAGCACGGCCGCGCTCTACCGCGATCTCGAGCGGCAGGTGACGGTCGCCGGCGCGGCCGGCTGGAGCATCGATCGCCTCGAGCTCGAGGGCCTGCTCTCCGACGCGCTGCTCTCGGTGTGCCGCGTCGACCCGCTGGCGCGCCGCTCGCTCGCGACCTGGCTCGACGAGCAGATCGCGGCCAACGGCGGCCCGCTCGAGCGCGCGTACCGCGAGCGTGGCAAGCGCATGAGCCGCGTGAGCCTCCTGGTCAAGCTGCACCGCGTGCGGCGGCTGCTCGCGCAGGCCGACGCGGCGGCGGCGCAGGATTGCCCGTTCTGGGTCGAGATCGAGGAGCCGTTCCGCGGACGCCAGATCTCCGACGGGCGCTGGCAGCTGACGCTCGGCGGCGGCGGCAAGGCGATGCTCGTGCACGAGGGCGATCGCACCGACTTCTCGGCGGGCGGCGCCGGACGCATGCTCTTCGGCAAGGTCCTCGACGCGCGGTCGGCGCTCTACGCCGGGCTCGAGCTCGGCGCGACGGCGGCGTTCCCCAAGGACGAGCTGGGCAACCGCGGCAACCTGGTGCTCGGGCTCGACGTCGTCGCGCCGCTCGTCTACCGCCACACGCTGACCAACGCGTACTGGGAGGTCGAGGTCGGCTGGCTCGGGCGCACGACCGAGGAGGACCTCGAGCGGGTCGATCAGGGCGCGCACGTCGGGCTCTCGGTCGGCGGGCGGGCGCTGCGCACGCGCTTCTTCTTCCCCGGCGCCGCGCTCGGCATCTCGTGGGAGCGCACGTTCACCGCGCCCGACGGCGCCGACGTCACGACCCTGAAGGTCGGCGCGCGCGTCGCGTTCGACGTCGACTTCTGAGACGTCCGAGCGTCCGGCCCGATCAGCCGAGCGTGCGGCGGACGAGGTCGATGGCGCGCGGGCGGAGCGTCTCGCCGCGCCAGGCGACGGCGCGCATGACGACGAGCGCCTTGTCGGCGGCGTTGATGCGCGGGCGGTGGCGGAAGAGGTCGGGGCCGGCGTCGGCGATCTTGTCGAGGATGCGGTTGCCGCCGTGCCACATGAGGGCGAGCTCGACGGCGAGGTCGGCGCTGACGAGCTCGGCGAGCGGGCGGCCGCGCTCGAGGAGCGCGCGGGTGCGGGCGACGAGGTAGCGGACGAGGGCGCCGACCTGCGGGCTCGCGCGGCGGCTGGCGATGTCGGCCTCGGTCACGCCGAAGTGGCGCAGGTCCTCGGCGGGGATGTAGACGCGACCGCGCTCCCAGTCCGACGGCATGTCCTGGATGAGGCGCGCGATGGCGAGGCCGCTCGACAGGTCGTCGGAGTACGCGTGGAGCTCGGGCGCGCGGTAGCCGCCGATGTAGAGGAGGAGGTGGCCGACCGGCTCGGCGGCCTGGCGCGTGTAGCTGCGGAGGTCGCTCCACGTCGCGTAGCGGCGGGCCTCGAGATCGGTCCGGAACCCGGACACGAGCTGCGTGAACTCGATGATCGGCAGCGAGAAGCGCTTGACCGTGTCGGCGAGCGCGATGAAGACCGGGTGCTCGGGCGGGCGGCCGTAGTAGGTCTCGTGGAGGAGCTCCTCCCAGCGATCGAGCTCGGAGGCGCGGCGGCCCTCGTACGACGCCTCGTCGGCGAAGTCATCGGCGGCGCGCGCGAAGGCGAACATCGCGAACACGTGCTTGCGCAGGGTCGAGCGCGTGAAGATCGACGCCACCGGGAAGTTGTGGTGGTGGGCGCGGCACAGCGCTTCGCAGTAGCGGTAGCAGGCCTCGAGCTCGAGGCTCGGGGGGAGCGGAACGGCCTGGGCGGGGGCCTTGCGGTCGCCGATGCGGTGGATCACGGGGAGTCCTTTGCAGAGAGCGACTGCAGGATGACACGAGCCGCCTCGATCCGGACATCTCCCGCTGCGGCGAGGGCGTCGGCGACGTCGTCGACGAGGTCGGCCGGGGCCCCGGCGGCGCGGGCGACGGCGCGGGCGTGGAGCGCCATGTGGCCGTGCTGGATGCCGTCGGTCGCCAGCGCGCGCAAGGCCG
>JAIOII010000637.1 GCA_019912685.1 Kofleriaceae bacterium | reverse complement strand
CGCGGTCGACGGCGTCGCCGCGGCGCCGCTCGCGTACCTGCGACCGGGCGCGCAGCTCCGGCTGGGCGACGTCGTCCTGGGCTTCGCGCTCCGGTCGCGTGCTCCGCGCGTCGTGACCATCGAGAGCGAGGACGGCCGCCGCTTCGAGCTGTCCTCGAGCGACGCCGCGATCCGCGGCGAGGGCGGAGCGATCGTGCTCGCGCCGCGCGAGCTCGAGCTGGTGATCGCGCTGGTCGCGCGCCGCTGCACGCTCGCGCCGGACCAGGCGTACGTGCGCGGCGTCGACCTGGCGCCGACGCTCGGCTTCCACTCGATCGACGCCGACGACGAGAACGTGCGCGAGCTCGTCCTGCGCGTGCGGCGGAAGCTGCGGACCATCGGCGGCGACCGGCTGATCGAGACCCGGCGCAGCGCCGGCTACCGGCTCGGCGGCGCCGTCCACGCCGCGGCAGCGCCCGCCTGAGATGGCATGCGATGTGGCATGCTCGGGGCGTGGTCGACGACGACGAGATCATCAAGGCCGCCAACAAGTTCTTCGGCAAGGTCGGCAGCACGATCAAGAAGGGCGCGCAGAGCGCGGTGAAGGCCGGGCAGACCGTCACCGGCGTCGGGCGCGGCACGGTGCGCGTGGTGGTCGATCCGGCGAAGGCGACGCCCGGCGGCGACCTCCGCGGCAAGGTCATCCTCGACCTCGTCGAGCCGATCGACGCCAGGAAGCTCGTCGTCGAGCTGCGCGCGAGCCAGCGCGTCTTCGACGCGCGCGGCGGCGTGCGCGCGCTGGCGACGACGACCACGACGATCTATCGCTTCGAGAGCGAGCTCGACGGCGCGCGCTCGTACCACAAGGACGAGGTGCCGTTCACGCTGACGGTGCCCAGGGACACGGGCGGACGGCCGCAGGCGCCGGCCGGCCGGATCGGCGACGTGGCGCGCGCGGTGTCGTCGGTGGTGCAGCCGACGACGGGGCCCGTCGAGTGGCGCGTGATCGCGACGCTCGTGATCGCGTTCGGCCGCGACCTCGAGCACGCGGTCGACGTCGCCGTCGTCTGAGAGGTCAGCTGCCGTACGGCGCGCGCGCCTTGGCGCGCTCGGACAGGCGGGTCGTCGCGCGGAGGTGGCGGAGGTGGGCGCGCACGCGCGAGAGCGGGTGGTCGGGGAAGTCGACGTCCCACGCCTCGTCGTCGGCCTGGTTGCGGAGGAGCGGCGCGCGGAAGGTCGGGTCGTGCGGATCGCGCGTCCACACCGCCATCGCCTGCTCGAGGTCGCCGCCGACCTCCTTGAGGACGCCGTTCATCACGATCGCGTCGCGCGTCCCGGTGACGCCGACCTCGTTGCACTGCACCTTGAGGACGTAGCTCGCGTCGCGGAACGGGATGGTCAGCGAGCCGACGTAGATCATCCCCGAAGGCTCCTGCGCGGTCTTGAAGACGAGCTCGAGCGACGGGATCCCGTCGACCGCGGTGGTGTCGAGCGAGATGACGGCGGCGCCGCGCAAGGCGAGCTGCTCGCGGTAGCGGCGACGGATGGCGTCGAGCTCGTCGAGGGGCGCGCCGATGTCGGGCGGGAGGTCGAAGGCGTGGGTCGACAGGAGATCGCCGGGCGGACGCGCGAACGCGACGTCGCCGCCGCCCTCGTCCGGCGGGACCGGTGTCCACCCGTCGGTGTCGTAGGTGAGATCGTCGCTCACGACAGCTTCTCCGCGACGGCGACGTGACGGTCGCCGGCGTCGACGCGCGCCGCGAGGTGCGGCGGCAAGAGGTCGCGCGCCGCCGCCGCGAGGTCGCGGTCGCTCGTGAGG